>CBDDRH010000060.1:0-12142 GCA_965233025.1 uncultured bacterium | reverse complement strand
CGTCAGCATCCAATCCAGCTATGCGAAGAACGGCAAGATGCGCGCGGTGCCGATGAATTCATTGGTCCGGCCCGCCTTGGACCGGCTTCCGAGGAACGGCGACTTTGTGTTTGCGAACCGGACCGGAGCCCCGTATACTGCCGTGCGAGGATTTCGGGCGGCGTGCCGTGCGGCGGGGCTCAAGGACGTGACACCACATACCCTGCGCCATACGTTCGCCACTCGATTGATAGAGAACGGTGTGGACCTCCGAACGGTGCAGGAACTTGGGGGGTGGTCGAATTTACAAATGCTCGAACGCTATGGCCACGTCACGCCGTCGCGCAAGGCTGAGGCAGTCGAGCGGCTTGTCCCCCCGAATGTCCCCCCGTCGGAAATGCGCAAAGTGCTAACTCTATGATTTAAAAGAGATGCCGGCGTAGCTCAGTTGGTAGAGCAGCGGTTTCGTAAACCGCAGGTCGTCCGTTCAATCCGGATCGCCGGCTCCATATATCTCGCGCACTTCGATGCCGCCCCCTTGTCCAATCGGACAGGGGGTGTGCTCTGCTTAAATCGTAGACAGGTAGTGTAGGCAGGTGGATGCAGGAAACTCATTGAATTTATTCACAACCCATTGGAGGAAGATAGCGAGCCCCTCTTAACAGACTAACGAGCGAGTGCACTCGGGTGTCCGTTGAGTAAGGGAGAATCAAAGAGGACCGGGTTCTCTGCAAAATGGATCGCTCTCACTCTTCAATAAACTGTCTACAATTTAAGCGGGGCAGACCACTAACGCTACAAGAGAGCCCTCGATATGAGCAAGGTATCTACTCGAAACCTGGGTGACTCCTTATACTCTAGAGGATTGCCTCTTGACATGAAACCAGCAGAAGCCAAGTGGGAGGATCTTCGCACCCTGGCCGGGAAACTGCTCACGGTTCAGGATGAAGAGCGCCGAAGGATTTCGCGCGATCTGCACGACGACGTGAATCAGCGTCTCGGCGCGATCGGGCTTCAGTTGGACTCATTGTGCCGACATCTTCCGGAATCTCCGGTCGCTGTTCGCCGTCAGATCCGGAGTATCCGTCGGCATGTCAACGAACTGTCCGACGATGTCCGCCAACTCGCCTATCAGTTTCACCAGACCACGGTGGAGGATCTCGGGTTTGTCGTGGCCCTCCAGCGTTATATCAATGACTTTGTCAAACGCACCGGCATCAAGGCTCGATTTACGAAACCTCGTACAAACACCCGTATTCCACTGCGCGTGGCGACCTCGCTGTATCGGATTGCACAGGAGGCTTTGGGAAACGTCGGACTCCATGCCAAGGCATCGGAGGCGATCGTCGAGCTGCTGGTCACACCAGACACCCTCTCCTTGACCATTCATGACAACGGTATCGGCATGAACCTTGAGGAGATACGATCACGGGCCATGGGACTCGGCATGCTCAGCATGCAGGAACGGGTCCGTCTGCTGAACGGAACCTTGGAGTGGCATTCGACACCCGGAGAGGGCACCAGAATCATCGCGCGCCTTCCATGGCCAACGGATCAGCCATGATCAAACCCAAGATTCTTCTGGCCGACGACCACACGATGTTCGTCGAAGCCTTGCAGAAGGTGCTCGAACCGGAATTTGAACTTGTCGGTTCTGTCGGGGACGGGCGTGCCTTACTGGATGCCGCATCACGCCTGAGGCCGGATGTCATTCTGCTCGATCTGTCAATGCCGTTGCTCAACGGCATTGATGCCGCCCAGCTACTCCGCCGCCTTGTTCCCGACACCAAGGTGGTGTTTCTCAGTATGCATGGCGACCCGACGTATGTCACCGAAGCCTTCCGTGCGGGAGCCTCCGGCTATGTGTTGAAACGGGCGAGCGCCGCAGAGCTCATTCAAGCGATCCGGGCAGCCCTGCGCGGCCAGCTGCACGTGTCGCCGTTGTTGGCGAAGGGCATCTTGGATCCGTTCCTTCATCAACGCATATCCCCGGCCAGCGCCCAAGCCACGCTCACGTTACGCCAACGCGAGGTGCTGCAACTCGTCGCCGAAGGGCGGTCGTTCAAGGAAATTTCATCGATCCTCTGTATTTCGGTCAAAACGGTCGAATTCCATAAAGCACGGATCGCGAAACAACTCGGGCTGCACACGAAGGCCGACCTCACCAAATACGCCATGACCCACGGACTGGTTTCTGCCTGAACAGCTTTCCACGCATCGACTAGGGATCGGGCTCGAAACAACTAGGTGTTCCGCTAGTTCTCCGCCAGCGCCTTGTTCGTAAGAATAGTACACATCATTTGCGAGGAGATGAGAGTGGTATTTGCCGACTCCATCCACTGATCCGTGAGGACAGCTTGCGAACCGTCCAGCGCATCAGCTGTCGTTGAGGTGAACAGAAGCACGCGTCACCATGCTTCTCTTCGCGGTCTCGTGAACGATAGGGAGTGAATATGACTGGGCATAGGGCCGATTTCCCAGACAGTTCAGCGTGCGACCCTCAGATCCGCCGTGTCCGATGGGGCGACACCGTACGGGTGGCCTTTATGGCTTGGCTGGAAGACGGAACGTTGATCGATTCTTCGATCTGCAGCGACCCCCCCACCTTCACGGCAGGGGCGCACGCTGTGATGCAGGGTATCGAGCGCCTGGTGATCGGCATGAGCGTCGGAGAGTCGAAAACGGAGAAGATTTCTTCCGATTCGGCCTTTGGGCCCTACCGCCGTGAACTCTCCTGCCGGGTCACCCGCAGCTGGTTTCAGGCTCAAAGGATTGAGCCGCAGGTCGGTCTAGGGCTCGAGGTGCGGAAGATGGACGGCACACTGGTGTCCATGATCATCACGCGATTGGATGGTGATCACGTCACCCTCGACGCCAACCATCGATTAGCGGGCAAGGATCTCCTCGTGCAACTGGACCTCTTGGAAATACTGAATCACGTCGGATCGGGCGTGTCTGCCACACCAACCCTGGACACATGGCGGAAGAGGCGAGCCCGATGATGGCGTTCGGCGTGCTGGTGGCGGCCCTGGCCCTGTGGATTCTGTTCAGGCGGAGGCAGAGGCGTCGAGGGTCGGCCCGCGCTAGAAGAAACAGGCCGCTTCGGTGGTTTTCCATCCGTGTGTTCTAAGGATCGTCTATCACATGCGGTTGAACAGACAGCGGATGACGATTCGGCTGTCCTGGATTCGCATCGTTGGGATGACGCTGAAAGGAACGATCGATGAGCACCTCCAGCACCGCCAAGTTTCGCACGCTGTTTCTCATCCTTCCGATCCTCACAATCGGATTCTGGCTCTTCGCACAAAAAGGGTGTGAGCTGACGCCGAATCCTTCGCCCACGCGCGCGTGGGCAGAGGCAGGCTCTCAGTCGCCGGAACCGAAAATTCGGTCATTACACCGGGCGAGTGCCTTATTGAGGCAAGCGGCCGACTTGGTCGAGAAGGATGACCCAGTGGCTGTGCGGCTCATCCGACAGGCGATCGCGATTCTGAAACACGAGGTCATGCCTGGGATCGACGCGCAAGACTATGACCGCGTATCTATGCCATCGGCGTCAGGACTGAATGAGACAAATGAGAGAAATCCTCTGAGGGGATGCACCACACGCCAAATTCTTTCCTGCAAGGATTCGGAAATCCTACCAGGCTCATGACACGAAACGTCGAGAGACCATGGGCTCGGGCAGCCCTCGTGGATGAAGGACCAGCACCAACCACATTGGGGGGGATACATCATGAATCGAAACAGACGCGGAGTAGTTCACGCCCTACCCAAACTCACCTGTTACGGCTGTGGGAAACCCATTGATCTCGAACACGAGGACACACTGGTCGAAATGGTTGAGGGCAGGTGGTCTCAAGCCGGGGACATGATCAGATGGCATCAAGATTGTTTCAATCACTACCTCGATGAAGCGGAAGAAACCTGACAGCGGAGCAGACCGTGAGAGCACCCCTTCTTCCAGCATTCTGAGTCAGCAGGGGTCTCACACACGTACAGAGAGTGCACGAGCATTTGCTCGAGCCTTCGTGCGGAATTCATCGCGCAAAGGAGGTCGTTTCTATGGCAAGCACACAGGGCTACATACCGTTGACGGGTGCAAGACGGTGGGGAGTCGTGGTACTGGGTTTCCTGAGTCTCAACGGGTGCGATTACTGGCCGGCAGCGCTTCAGAGTCAAATCGAAGGACTTCGGACTGAGCTCAATGACGCCTTGGACGACCGGCAGCGGCTTGACCAGGAACTGAGAGGTTTGCGGACCGTGCAGCATTCATTGGAGCAGGAGGTCGAAGCGAAGGATCGTGAGAACAAGGCGCTTCAACAACGGCTGGCCACGCTACTGAACACTCCTGATCGACATCCGTCAGCCGCGCCTCAAATGCAGGCCAGAGCCGGGCTCGCAACGAGACAAGCCCCCACGGACACTGACGTGGTACGCCCGTCATCCGTTCGGAAAGGAGCGTATGACTCCTTAGCACTGACCCGTCCGCATCGTCGAGGTCCACACGTCGAACAGGTACAGCGACTCCTACGCCGCCAGGGTGTCCCCATTCATGTCGACGGCATCTATGGGGGCACCACCGAAGCGGCGATTCGGTCGTTTCAACGAGTCCATGGGCTTCCAGCCAATGGCGTCGTAGGACCGGTGACCTACCGGACTCTCCATGGCGCTGCGCTGACCGCTCGGCCGATCAGGCAACTCCAGCTCCAACGCCCTCCCCTCATAGGGCCGGATGTCTTGCAGGTACAGCGAGCCTTGCATCATGCGGGCCATCGCATGCCCGTTGATGGCCACTACGGACCTGAAACCAACAGCGCCGTGACCCGATTTCAACGGAAACACGGTCTCGAGCCAGACGGAATCGTGGGACCGCGGACCTGGGGTGTGCTCAAGAAAAAGACACGCTAACATTCCCGCCGTCGTCTACCCAATTTATCCCTGGAGCGTTCAAGACTCGAACGGCGTGGGATCGGGGATATTCTTGGGATCATTCCCGGCTCGATTATGTGAGTGCTGTGCCCCACTTTAAAAAGTACTGCCTCGCTTAAATTGTAGACAGCATATTGAAGAGTGGGAGCGATCATTTTTGGAGAGAATCCGACCCTCTTTGATGGTCCCATTCTCAATGGATATCCGGGTGCACTCGCTCGTTACTCTATTGAGAGGGGTTCGCTATCTTCGCTCCAACGGGTTGTGAATAAATTCAATGGGTATCCTGCATCCACCTGCCTACACTACCTGTCTACAATTTAAGCAGAGCACAACGCCCTGTCCGGTTGGACAAGGGAGCGGCATCGAAATGCCCGAGAAATATGGAGCCGGCGATCCGGATTGAACGGACGACCTGGGGGGGTCGAAGGGGGTGTGCCCCCTTCGTGGGGATCGTACAAGGGGGCTGACCCCCTTTGTATGAATCGGTGAGGCAGGTTTCAGGGCCGAACCGATGACAGGTTGTTCCGTTCAATCCGGATCGCCGGCTCCAAGCCGCACTTCGTGTGGGCCGACGCCTTATCATCGTCTTATCGAATTGATGGCGTCGGATAACCCCGTCAGTATCCGTTTCCTTGACCCAACGCCGCCGCGTTCGATCACATTGCGATTACAAGATGCTTTGCCTCCAGTGGTTTCAGTCCCTCATCTTTTTTGTCCTCCCGCGCTGTCCAAAAATTGAGAAATAGATAGCCGGATGCTCAAGGGGACGCTAGCATACAGAATCATGGTAAAGCATCACATCATGGCTGGTCTTGTGCTCGCTCTTGTCACGACATGTCCGGCTCTCTCATGGGCTGACTTTGTCGCGAAAGTCGTCACCGTCCATGAGGGCGATCGATTGACCATTCGTCACGATGGCCGCAGCGAAACGGTCTACCTTAAAGACATCGATTGCCCTGAACTCAAGCAGCCCTACGGGAAGCAGGCGAAGCACGCAACCGCTGGCTACATCGGCAGCCGCGAGGTTGTTGTGCGAGGGCTCAAGCGAGATAAGCAGGGTCGAGTGTCTGCCGAGGTGTTGCTGCAGGATGGGCGCAATGTGGGGCACGAGTTGTTGAAAGAAGGCCTGGCCTGGTGGCGACGATCGGCTTCCAGCAATTCCGGCCTCGAGGTGGTCGAAGAATTGGCCAGGGCATCTCGCAAGGGCCTCTGGGCTGACTCCAATCCCGTGCCGCCGTGGAAGTGGAAAGATACGAAGAAGACCAGCCTGAAGTATTCGAATTAGCCCGCATTGTTCATGAGCGCTTCTGCTGCAATCGCCAACCCGCTGCGCTTGCGTGTGAAGCGTCGTTCGTGAAGCGCAGGACGGAAAGAGCGTGTCTGTATCGTCGCATGCGAGATGCGAGATACGCTTCACGAGGAACGCATGTCGTCGAGGCGACGACTGACATCTGAGAGGACGGTTATGATTCGAGTCTTGTTAGTCGAGAATAATCCAGACGATGCGAAGCTTGCTCTTGATCTGCTGCAGGAGACGGAGAAGGGGCAGATCGAGGTGACCCATGTGGAGCGTCTCAGCAACGCCCTGCATCGGCTGGGTCGCGAGTCGTTCGATGCCATTCTCATGGATCGTGCCGTCGTCGACACGCATGGTTTGGATACGTTGGATCTCATCCAGGCCGCGCTGGGCCGGATGCCGATCGTGGTGCTCGGTGAAAAGGACGATGAAGCGGCGGATCGGCGGATGATCCAACATGGCGCGCAGGAGGTGGTAATTAAAGACGGGTCTACCGCGGAGCAGCTCACTCGTGCGCTCCGGCATGCCGTTGAACGAAAAAAGGCCGAGCAAAATCTGAGCTATCTCGCGCAACACGATCCGCTGACCACCCTTGCGAATCGCGTGCTGTTCCGTGACCGGATGACCCATGCCGTGGCCATGGCCAAGCGTAAAAAACATGTGGTCGGTCTGGTGCTGTGCGGACTAGATCGTTTCACAGAGATCAATCGGATGTTTGGGCAGGAGGCAGGGGATCTCTTGTTGAAAGAGGCTGCCGATCGCCTCAAGAAGTGTTTGCGAGAAGTCGATACGGCCGCGCGTCTCAGCGGGGATGAGTTCACCTGCCTGCTCGAAGGGATCAACAGCCGGGGCGATATGGAAATTGTCGGTGACCGGATTCTGAAGGCGTTCGCGCAACCTTGGGCCATGGAGGACCAGGAGATATCCGTCACGGTGAGCCTCGGGCTGGTGGTGTATCCGCTCGATGGCCAGGAACTTAACGACCTGTTTGCTCGTGCGAAGGTTGCGATGGACTGTGCGAGAGAGGCGGGTGGGAATAGGTATTGCTTCCCTCTTGTTCCGAACGCGGCATGATCCTGCCTGGGAGTTCTCCTCCTGTCGACATGTGCAGACCATAGACGTTCTAGCCTGCCAAAGTGGTTTTTCCTCAGCCTGCTTGACTCGGCACAACCCATTGGCCTACTGGCCAGGCATCAGTCCAGGGCCGGCCGATTCCTGGAGGAGCCGCGTAGCTCCCCCAGGCTCAGACTCTGTGCCGGTTAGCTGCCGGAAGCCGGATCTGCCATCAGTGGAGACGGATCGGTTGCCGAGGGATCGGCAAAGGAAGGAAGCAGATTGTCCGCTAGTGAGCCGTGACCGTCTGCATCGCTGTTCTGATCGTTCGCTGATTGGATCGGCTCGGTCGTCTTCGGCTCAGTGGCGACGGTGGGAAGAATCATGTGGTCCTTGCCGATCTTGCGGATTTCGAGATGTACCCGCCGATTCATGTTGCGGCAGATGTCGCTGTTGTCGAGACAGAGCGCGCCATCCTTGCCGAGGCTCACCACCTTGATGACGTGATCGGAAACTCCAAGGCCGACCAAAAACTCTTTCACCTTCTCAGCCCGCATCAGTCCCAGCTTATGGTTGTAGCTGACTGAACCCTGCTGGTCTGTATAGCCCTGCACGAGAATACCGAGATCGGGATCGTTCTTTGCCAAGTCGGCCTGCGTGGCGAGGATCGCTTTGGTGTCGTCGGTGAGTCCCTTGCGGCCCACCTCGAAATAGATATCCGTATGGATACTGTCAGATTTGTAGCCGGTGGCGGGGATGGTCTGGTTGTGCACGATCGGCTCGACAGGCGGGGTCGTGCTGGTCTTGAGCACGTTCGCAACTTGAGGGTTGGTCAGGGTCTCAGCCGGGGCCTTCGTGGCATAGGATTGGCTCTGCCCGGAGAAGTACCAAAAGGCTCCAATGACGATGGCCAGACCCAGAACCCCCAGGCCTATGACATAGACCTCCTTGGTGTCTTTACTCGGCCCGACAATGGCAGGAGAAATGTTTCCCGACGAGACTGGCGATGATGGCGTCTGCATGATCGTAATCCTCCGTGTGCTGAAGTGAAAAATTCAAAACGCAACATTCAAAATTTGGCTGCGGCCTCGGTCCCGAATCACCCCCTTTCTGGCCGTCTAGTCTGTGCGTAGATGGTCAGATGCTTGAGCAACCGGGGTGCCGCTGTTAGGAAGGGGGAAAAGTGGACACGAGTTGAGAAAAATTCAGGGGTTCAGAAAATGGAGGAGAGGCACGTTCGATGCGGGGAGATTTGAACCGGCATGGGATGCGGGGATGGCCCCGCAAGAAGGGAGAGGGGGCAGCCTGGTCGTCCTCCTGCTCGCGGAACGCGCACGATAAGAATGTGCTCGTCCGACGCGCGCATTCGAGGATCAACCAGGCTGCCCCTAAAGAGATAGGTAAGAGAGATTCGGAGAGATGGGGATGAAGCTGATGATCCTCTGTGATTGTGCAACGCGCGCCCTGAGAAGGGGGAAAGGGGGAACAGCCAGACCATCCTTCTTGCTCGCTGAGGCCGCACGATCAGAATGTGCTCCCTCAATGCGCGCAGGGAAGGACAGTCTGGCTGCTCCCCCTTAGGGCAAAGTGGGAAAAATCCGAAGATCTTCGCTCGGACTAATAGCACGCAGTCAGGGGTAGAGCGGATGAAGAATATCTGTCAGTGGGAAGGGGGTGAGAAAGTTGCGTGAAGTTGGAGGCCAATCGTGAGCGCTTTCTACCTTTATAGGCACACCACACACACAATAAGCCACCGAACACCATGCTGGCCGCAATCACTGAGATGCTGCCAACAATCCAAATCATGAATAATTCATATAACATGGAGTGTGCCCCTAAAAAATTGTATCAAATGATTTCATTTTCTCAAGCGAATCAGATGAGGTCGTCTTTCCCTTATATTTCATGTACTTCGATCCACGCAAGAGCGGGAAATTCAGTTCGTCACAAGAGAGCTTAACATGAAATGATTCAGTGTCGTGGTTCTTGGACTTTTTCCGCTTCTCACCTGATGCGGTATCTGACCCATCTTGCCTGGTCTTTCTCCTCCTGGAACGCGAATGCTAAGAAGGATGGAAAGGGAGCAGCCAGGTGCCCTTCTTGCTCGCTGAGGCCGCACGATCAGAATGTGCTCCCTCAATGCGCGCAGTAAAGGGCACCCTGGCTACTCCCTTGCGGTGGAGATAGCGGACCTACATATAGGTGTGTGGATAAGCACAGGCGGTTGCAGTAGACTTGCCCGCAACAGATAACGGAGGTTGATATATCGCGTTGTAGAGCAGGTGCAGTAGGATTTTTGGACAGGAAGGATAGACCCATGCGTTCCATTTTGGTGGTATGTGCACTCATAGTGTTGAGCTGCATGTTCGATCACGAAATTCGAGCTGAACAGATCTCCCAGGCTGACTTCGTTCAGTACCGAGACGAGAGATACAGATTCAGTATTCATTATCCCCGCTCGTGGTCCAAGGTAGATGCGACTCATGCGCAGACTCGACTCAAAGTTGTGAGTGATGACGGTTCGGGTGGCGATGACTTGAGTGTGGTTGTTACCACGGTGCCTGGGGCAGAAAACGAAACGCCCGAGGAGTTTCTCAAGTCGATAGATGCGAAAGCATACTTGAGCTATTTGCGCGAAAATGTGCCGGGAGCGAAACTGATGGAGCATGGGCCCACGAGCCTTAGCAATCAGGCAGCGTACTACTTCGTAACGGATCTGACCCATCATGTTTTGGGAATTGAAGTGCCGATGCGTCAGCTTCAGTTTCAAACTGTGCGCAAGAGCAACGTGTATACAATCACCTTCCGGACCGATCCCTAGCACTTCCCGGGGAAGTTCACACTTTTCAAACTCATAACAGCAGGGTTTGTGCTTTGGCCAGAGGTGCCAGGTGCGAGATGATGATCATGGTATCGGGTCTGTCAGCAGCGAGACTCTTGCCATGGTAGGCGCTGGAGAATATTCCATTCTCGTAATTAGGTTTGTCAGTCTCAATTATGAGGTTTCTGCTACGTGGGCGTGTGTCTTTCGAAGTTGAGTGATGTGGCACACCCAAGGCTGTCGTGGAAATTGTAATCGACAAGAGCTATTTGGAAGGAGCACCTGGTGAAGAGGTTCGACGTCTCTGTGAGGAAAACACCGTTCTTTTCACCGAGACTCTCCTCTATGAGATGCTTACTACAGATAAACCCAGTCGATGCAAATGTTTCGCCAAACTTCCGCAGAGAGATGATCCTGTTTTGCTGATGCCCCGTACGGGGCCGTTATTCCGATATGAGATCGAGAAACAAAAGGCTGCTTCACCTATCGTAGACCACCGAGTGGCATTCTCATTTTGCTTCAACCCGCGGCTTGGGGGTCTAACCTTCCAACATTCAGCACACGAATTAGCCACTCTCGACCAGTGGCGGCGCGATGTAGAGAGTGAGGTCACGAGGTTTCATGAGGTCGCAACGGGTGTTTCTGCTTGGTGTCCTTCGCTCAAGACTGCCTCTGAGGAAGCCCGTAGAGTCGCGTGCGAAGATCTCAAAAAACAAGCCTGCACTGATATAGAAGTCGTTCGAATGATTTATCAGAGCATAAGCCCAGACGGATTTCCTTGTGCCTCACTTCTTGACCCTTCATGGGCTCTGTTTCGGTGGGTTCAGTCTCGTATCCTTTTTGCGCTTGACTACCTGGGGCGGTACGGGTTTGCGGAATTGTCGAACATACCGAAGCGGGTGGAGCATGATATCCACGATATGGATTATGTGATATTTGGAGCCCTCTGCGGAGCCCTTGCCACCAAGGATGCCGATATTGCCAATAACTTCCTGCTTTCTTGTCCGGACGGCAAATTGTTGAGATGAGAACAAGAAAATGGTTTCAGGAACCATTGGGCCTCTCCGCGGCATTCTTGCAATACGAATTCGAGAAAAATTGAAGATGTCAGAAAATGTACCGGGAGTCTTTTTCTGACACGGCGGTGTCCGGAGTCAATCGAGCGACGGAAAACGGTTTCAGGAGCCATTTTCAACTCGAAAACGTCAGACACATTGAATTCCTGAACGGTGAAAGCTTAGTAGATGAGTCTGACATTTCCCATCGATGCGAAGCTCAAAGACGGTTCGCCGGTTCAGTTGGTGTTGGCAGACAGCCAGGATGTCGAACCGTTGCGGAAGCTCTACCGGGGGATCGTCGACGAGGGGACGTCGTACCCGCATGATCGGTTCCCGGATCAGGATGAATTCATGGAGTACTGGTTTCGCGGTAAGAGCACGGTGGCGGCTTATGTGCCGGACCGTGCCGGTCCGGCGGGCATGGTTGGGGCGTTCTATCTCAAGGCGAATTGGCCTGGACGGGCTAGACAGGTGGCGAATGCCGGCTTCATGGTGGCGCCGGACTGGCGCAACAAAGGGTTGGGATGGTTGTTGGGCGCCACGATGCTGACCTATGCCAAGCAACTCGGCTACCGCAGCGTGATCTTCAACCTTGTGTTTTCTGAAAATCTTGTCGCGCGTCGTCTCTGGGAAAAACTTGGCTTCAAAGCACTGGGTGTGATCCCCGGCGCGGTTCGGAAGAACGATGGGACGTATCAGGATTCGGTGATCATGTTTCGATCGTTGCTTGAGACGTAACCCACCGTTGCCGGCTCACCTTCTCCGATCGCAATTTCAGGCTCAACACTAGAACCTATCTCAAAATTGCCTCCTCCTGTTCCTCCCCTTTGTAAGGGAGGCAAGGTGGGGTAGGGTCTCGGCTGGTCACTACGGCTCATGCCAGCCCAACATGGCCATGGTGACCGACCAGAGATTCGACCTCCCCTTACCCCTCCTTACGAAGGAGGGGAGCAGACAGTGCGCCGAGAAGTCGGAATAATGATTTTGAGATAGGTTCTA
>CBDDRH010000059.1:0-27002 GCA_965233025.1 uncultured bacterium | reverse complement strand
GGTCCCTCCAAACGGCCCGAGGACATTCATGACCTCGCCTGCGGACTCATGCGCGCGGGCAAACATTTCGTGATAGTCCAGCGATCCGAAGCTGTACCACACCAACAGGAGGCCGAGCATGAAGCCGAAGTCGCCGACACGGTTGACGAGGAAGGCCTTCGTAGCGGCAGAGCAGGCGGTCGGACGATCGTACCAGTGGCCGATGAGCAAATAGGAGCAGAGACCGACCGCTTCCCAGAAGATGAAGAGTTGAAGCAGGTTATCCGCCATGACCAACATCAGCATCGAGAAGGTAAAGAGGGCTATGTAGCTGAAGAAACGGGCATAGCCAGGGTCTCCACGCATGTATCCGATGGTATAGATGTGGACGAGTGAACTCACGGTCGTCACAAGCAGCAGCATGACGGCGGTAAGCCGGTCGATGGAGAAGCCGATGTGAATATCGAGCGTGCCCGAGGTCAGCCACGTATAGAGGGGGAAACTCGTCTGGTGCCCGTTTGCCACGTCGAAGAAGACCAAGAGCGAGAGCAGCCACGACACAATGACCGCTGGTACAGCGATGAGATGCGCATTGCCCTTAATCCAATGTCCGAAGAGCCCGAGAATCAGGAACGAGACCAACGGAAGGAGCGGAATGAATTCGTAGGTCATCAGAGATCGTTTCTCATCGTTCGTTGCTCGTGAAGCGCCACGGATAAGCCGTATCCCAATACACCGACTCCATCAATCGCGAACGGCGCTTCACGTTTCACGAAAGACGGTGTGCTCACCATTTCAGCAACTGAAATTCGTCGATGTTGATCGCGGCCTTGGCACGATACAAGGCAATGATGATGGCCAGCCCGACCGCGACCTCCGCTGCGGCGACCGTGAGGGCAAAGAAGACGAAGACTTGCCCTGCGATATCGTGGAGGTACTGCGAGAAGGCGACGAAGTTGATATTCGTCGCGTTCAACATCAATTCGACCGACAGCAGGATGATGATGATGTTCCGGCGAAGCAACACACCGACGACTCCGGTCAGAAACACGATGCCGCTGAGGATGACGTAATACGACAGAGGAATCATCGGCGCCTCGTGAAACGTGAAAACTCAAAAACCAGAAGCCGATTCGAGGCGATTAAGGAATAACAATTCACGCTTCACGCTCTCCGAGGTCTTTCTTGGCCAGAATGATCGCACCAATCATCGCCACGAGCAGAATCAAAGACGCCACCTCGAAGGGAAATAAATAGGTCGAGTAGAGGACGTCACCAATCGCTCCGGTATTGCTGATTCCCCCCACGGTCGTCTCCGTGCCGGCCGCCACAACAGGAGTTGTCCAGCCTTTCATCGCCGTGAGGATGACGGCCTCGATGGCCAGCGCCCCTCCCACCACGGCAGCCATGGGCCATTGCCGATGGTACCGGTCATCCTGCCGCATGTTCAGCAGCATCACAACGAAGAGGTACAGGACCAAGATGGCGCCGGCGTAGACGATGATTTGAACGGCTGCGAGGAACTCCGCGTGGAGCGTGACGTAGAGCCCCGCCACGTGGAAAAACATGACCAGCAGCGCCAGCGCGCTGTAGATGGGGTTACGCACCGCAACGACGAACACCGATGCCGCGGCAATCACGAGCGCAAAATAGAAAAAGAATACCTGTTCCATCACACGTCTTCCTCTGTGCCGCCTCAGTCTACTGGTCCTGCAAACCGTGGCGCGTCAAACGTACGATCGACAAGCCGGCCGATTCCGGGGAGCTCAGTGAAGCCTACAAGACTCGCCCTTCTCGCATTGCCCGCCAATCTCGCTGTTCCCGTGAATCCTGCCGTTTCGCCAGCTTCGCGCGGTCACCCTGCCCGGCGACCTCGAACAGTGAGGAGGGCTAGGGCAGGTGATTCAGCTGGGTTTTTGCGGCAGGTGCTTGAACGCAACGTTGAAGAACGCCACATTCGGGTGTTGGAGCTCCAACTGCTTCTCACGAACCGGGAACGACCGGTCGCCGATGGCAAGCAATTGTTCCTTATTGAGATGCAGTTGCCGCTTGTCGTACACCGACCACTCGAATTCGCGCGTCATGCCGAGGGCATCCACCGGACAGGCATCGACACACAGCCCGCAAAACAGGCAACGGGTCATGTCCATGTAATACTCTTTCGCGTAGCGCTTCGTCGGCTCGTCCGGCACTTCCGCGCTGATCACACGAATCACTCGCGAGGGGCAAGCGGCTTCGCACAGATCGCAGCCGACACATTTTTCTACCCCGTCGTCGTACCGCAGCAACGCCAACATCCCGCGATAGTTGTCCGGCAGCACCCGTTTTTCATGCGGGTACTGCATGGTGACCGGCCGGTAGTGCAACATATGCGACATCGTCACTTTCATTCCGACGAAGATGTCGTAAAACGTGATGGTCTTGATCCAAGCTTTGAACGTCATGTTTGTCTGGTCTATTTGGTTGTTCTGGTTTGTCTAATTGATTTCTCTCTCTATGCCTCTCGCTAGAGAAACGAACCAGTAACCCGTTTCAGCTCCTCGGAAAGAAATACAGGGTGATGGATGTGATGATGATGTTGGCCAGCGCGATCGGTAACATGACCTTCCAGCCGAACCGCATTAATTGATCGTAGCGCAGTCGGGGCAATGTCGCGCGTATCCAGATGAACAGGAAGAGGAAAAAATAGACTTTCGCCGCAAACCAGGCGATGTGTTCTATCCAGGCCAATTGTTCGAGGCCGACATACTCGAAGATCGTGCCGGGATAGGGCGCGTTCCAGCCGCCCAAAAACAATGCAGAGGCGACGCAGGACACGAGGGTCATATTGGCGTATTCCGCGCTGACGAAAAAGGCGAATCGCATGCCGCTATACTCCGTAAAGAATCCGGCCACGAGTTCGCTTTCTGCCTCCGGCAGGTCGAACGGGATGCGATTGGTCTCGGCCACGGCAGAAATGATGAAGACGACAAAGGCAAAGATTTGGGTATGGATCGGAAAAAATCCATCGGGCCGCCCCCCCCAGATAAACCAATGCCAAAAGCCGCCTGCCTGGGCTTCTGTGATCTGCACAAGGCTCAGGGTTCCCGCCAACAGCAGCACGCCGACGAGGGCCAGCCCCACGTTCAACTCGTAGCTGATGACCTGGGCCGCGGCGCGCAAGCCTCCCAGCAGTGAGTATTTGCTGTTGGATGCCCAGCCGCCAAGAATAATGCCGTACGCGCCGATCGACGCGATCGCCAGAATGTACAAGACCCCGATATTGATGTCGGCAACGACGAACGGTTTGATCGTGAGTCCATAGATATCCAAGGTCATGTTCGGGCCGAAGGGAATGACGGCGAACCCGATCATGGAGACGACCATGGTCAACATCGGCGCCAGGGCGAACATCGCCTTGTTCGCGCCGGCCGGCACGATATCCTCCTTGAAGAACAATTTGATGCCGTCGGCGACCGGCTGGAGAAGTCCATAGGGTCCGACTTCCATCGGGCCCATGCGATCCTGCATCCAGCCAAGCACCTTCCGCTCGAAATAGGTCATCGTCGCGACCGTGATCATCACGATGCTCATTTCCGCCAATATCTGAGCGAACGAAACCGCAAGCCGCAAACTCAGTTCGGTCACAACAACACTCCCGGATGACAAGTGAAATACGCCATAGGTTCTCGTCCGCTCACGACGTTTTCATCACCGATACCACCGCCGCTCGACAGGATGGGACTTTCGTGTCCGGATCGACGACACAGTCAAAAAGTCCCATGGCATCCTGCGCGAAATGATCGGGGAGCCACGCCAAGCCTTCGGGCACACGATCGAAGACTTTCGCCGTGGTCGTGAATTCACCCCGGCTGTTCGAGAGGCGAACTCGGTCTCCCGTGCCGATGCCGCACCGGGCGGCGTCCACGGGATTCATCTGCAAGAACCCGCTCGGTTCGATCTGCAGCAGTCCCTTCGAATGGGTCGATAATTTGCCTGAATGGAACAGGCTCTGGGTCAGCCCCAACTGGATCGTTCCATCCGGACGCGCGGCCCGCGCGGGCAGAGTATACCGAGTCGCAAGGTCCCGGCGATATCCCTCGTTCACATATCGGTCGACAGCGGCAGGATTCACCGCGGGAGGAATCGGCGAAGGGCCGAGCGATCCGTAACCGGGAATCACCGCACGGATCTCTTTGAGAATCTCCTTGGAATCGCCGTATTCCAACGGCGCACCCATAAACACCGAGAAGGCCGACAGGATTTCCCAGTCTGGGCGGCTATCCCCTACCGGATCGATCGCGGGACGAACGGCCTGGACATGGCCCTCGGTATTGGTAAAGGTTCCGGCTTTTTCCATGGCGGAGGCGGCCGGGAGCACCACGTGAGCGAGCGCAGCCGTTTCCGTGAGAAATAGTTCCTGACACACAAGAAGATCGAGTTTGGCCAGCGCCTCTTTGACTCCGGTCTGCGGCGGAAGGCTCCCGACAGGATTCTCTCCGACGATGAAAAGACCCTTGATGACCCCGGCTTGCGCTTGATCGATCATCTCGATGAGTGTGGCGCCGGCCGCCACTGGGAGATCCTCTTTCCAGGCACGAGTGATCTGCCCGCGCGCGTCCTGATCAGCAAAGTCGAGTGCCCCGGGCAACAGCGCCGCGACCGCGCCCATTTCAACCGCCCCTTGATCGTTATTCTCTTCCGCCAGAGGAGCAAATCCGCAGCCCGGTGCGGTCAACTTCCCGGTCAAGAGCAGCAGATCCAGGAGATTGAGACAACTGCCATAGCCACCTTGGCCACGCAGCAAGGTCTGGCCGGCAAGCACGACGACACGGCGGCCGCCGGCCAGGGAGGCAGCCATCTGAGCGAACGATTCACGCGATATCCCGGCGCTCAGGGCAAGATCGTCCCAGGTCAATTGCTGAACTGCTCGAGAGACGGCCAAGACATAATCCGTTGCTCGTTGCCGGATGGCACTGTCGATATGGTTGTTCTCGACGACAGCTTTCAGCAAGCCCAGAACAGCGGCGCCGAACTGGGATGGCGCAACACAAAAATGTTGCTGCGACAGGTTGGAAATGTTGCTGATCGTGCCGACCGCAGGCTGGATCGCCTCGATCGTCAACAATTTCGCGTCGTGTTTCTTGACGGCTTCTTTCACTTTAAGGCCGGTAATCGGGTTGGCTTCGGTAATATTGGTGCCGACCAGGAGGAGCACATCCGCTTGCATAATGTCTTCGAACGTCACGGTCCAGCGATGTGTGCCTTGCGCCAATCGCATGGCCTGCACCCCGTTGATATGGCCGTACCGCGCGCTGCTATCGAGGTTATTAGTTCCGATCGTGAGGCGCATGAACTTTTGGAACAGATACAGTTCTTCATTGGTGCAACGGCCGGAAATCAGTCCTCCGAAGGCCTGCGGTCCATGCGCTAACTTGAGCCGGTGGGTCTGTTCGGCCACAAACACCAACGCCTCTTCCCACGTGACTTCGACCAACTCGCCGTTCCGTCGGATCAACGGATGGGTCACTCGGCTGGGATGGCTCGCCGCGTGAAATCCAAAAAACCCGCGCGCACATAAGTCACCGCTGTTCCGACCGGCGCCGTGGGCGCTGTTCACCTCGATCAACTCCTGGTCCTTGGTTTGAACCGTGATCTGGCAGCCATCCCCGCAAAAATTGCAGATGGTGTCGGCGCGTTTGAGCATCCATGGGCGGTATTCGTACATCGAGAGCCGGCTGACGATGGCACCGACCGGGCAAATCTGCACGCATCCGCCGCAGAATTCGCAGTCCAATGGATGGTCGCCGAAAGACTTGATCTCGGTCATCGTGCCTCGTCCGACCGGGGCGAGGGCCTTGACGTCCATCACCTCGTCGCAGTAGCGGACACAACGCAAACATTGCACGCAACGGTTCATCTGCGTTTCGATCAGAGGGCTGAAATATCCCTTCTGGAAAATGCGCTTGGTTTCCTCGAACCGGCTGGTCGCGGTGTACTGATGGGAAAAATCCTGGAGGTCGCACTTCCCGCCTTGATCGCAGACCGGGCAATCCAACGGGTGATTGGCCAGGATGAATTCGAGCACCGACTTGTGGGCGTCGTGAACAACCGTTGTGGCGGTCCGAACAGCCATGCCCGCGGTCGCCACGGTGCTGCAGGAGGTTTGGAGCTTCGGCATCTTTTCGACTTCGACCAGGCACATGCGACAGTTCGCATCCGGCTTGAGTTTCGGGTGGTAGCAGAAGTGCGGAACCATCACGCCGACCCGGCGAGCGGCTTCGATCACCAGCGTGCCTTTCGGCACCGAGATGGGAATGCCGTCGATCGTCAAGCGAACTGTTTCTGTCGTGGTAGTAGCCATAGCGCGTCTACAAGTCAGAAAGTCCGAAAGTCGTCAAGTCGCTACATTCGACCGTCTTCAATGTCTCACTCCTGCCGGCTCCAGCTTGATCAGATTCGCCGCCTCCGCTTGCTGAATCAGCGCGACGTATTCAGGCCGCCAATATTTGAGCGTGCTCATAATCGGCGCCACTGACGCATCGCCGAACGCGCAGACCGTTCGGCCCTCGATGTTCTTGCATAGATCGACCAAGGTTTCAAGATCCTCCGTCCGGCCCCGCTTCGCGACGATTCGGCGCATGGTTTGCACCAGCCAGGAGCTTCCCTCGCGGCAAGGGCTGCACTTGCCGCAGGACTCATGATAGAAAAACTCCATGAGGCGGAGCGCGGCCCAGACCATGTCCGTGCCCTCTTCCATCACGGTCACCCCGCCGGAGCCGAGCATGGAGCCGGCAGCGGCAACGGACTCAAAATCGAGTTTGACGTCGAGGTGGCTCGGCGTGAGGAACGGCGCCGACGCTCCCCCTGGGATGAAGGCCTTGAGTGGTTTGTCGGAGCGCATGCCTCCGGCTTCCTCGTAGATCAATTCTCGGAAGGTGACCCCCATCGGTACTTCGTAGTTCCCTGGCCACTTCACATGGCCGCTGACGCAGAACACTCTGGTGCCGGTGCTCTTCGGCGGCGAGCCGATCGACGCGAACCATTCAGGACCACGGCCGACGATGTACGGAAGGTTGGCCAGGGTCTCGACGTTGTTCACCACGGTCGGTTTGTTATAGAGACCGTGTGTCGCGGGGAAGGGGGGTTTGACGCGCGGCAGACCGCGTTTGCCTTCGAGCGACTCCAGCAATGCTGTTTCTTCTCCACAGATATAGGCGCCGGCGCCTCGATGCACCCACACATTGGCGGTGATTCCTGTGCCCAGGATGTTCGTGCCGATGTAGCCGGCAGTCCGTGCTTCGGCAATCGCCCGTTCCAAGATCCTGGCCCCGAGGACGAATTCACCTCGTATATAAATGTAGGCGGTTTCCGCCCCGATCGCGTAACAGGCGAGCACAATGCCTTCTAAGATCTGATGAGGATCTCGCTCTATGAGCTGGCGGTCCTTGAACGTACCCGGCTCACTCTCATCCGCGTTGCAACAGAGATAACGCGGGCCCTGATAGCCCTTGGGCAGGAATCCCCATTTCACACCGGTCGGGAAGCCTGCGCCGCCACGTCCCCGAAGCCCTGACTTCATCACCATGGCGGTGACCTCGGTCGGCGGCACCTTCCCCACGACCTTGCGAAGCGCCTGATAGCCGCTTGCGCGCTCGTAATCTTGCAGCGAGCCGGTATAGCCGGCCTGCATCATATTCTTGAGCAATATCAGTTCGTGCTTGGGCATCGTTCTAGTCTCGTGAAACGTCGTTCGTGAAGCGTGAAGCGTCAGACAGCTCGGAATTCTTTTCTGCGAGCGACGAGATACGAATCACGCTTCACACACCCGGCTTTGCCGGGGCCGGTTCAGGCCACATGAACGGACCGGTCTTGAGCGAACAAGTCCCGTGTTGTTTGAGATCGGTCAGGATTCGATCGAATCTGTCTTCTGTGAGCCGTTCGTAATAGTCCTCGTTGACCTGCATCATCGGCGCGGTACCACAGGCGGCGAGGCATTCGACCATGCTGAGGGTAAAGAGTCCATCGGACGTCGTCTCACCCGGTCGGATTCCAAGTTTCGTCTTCACCCACCCCATGACCGTATCCGAACCGGCCAGCCCGCACATCAGAGACTTGCAGACTTGGAGATGAAACTTCCCCACGCGTTTGAGATTGAGCATCGTGTAAAACGTGGCCGTCTCATAGACTTGAGGTGGAGTCAGACGCAAGAGCCCCGCGATTTCTTTCATCGCCGTTTCGGACACGAAGCCCTCTTCCTGTTGCGCCAGGTACAGCAATGGAATCAACGCCGAGCGCTTCACGGGATACCGTGACAGGATGTCGTCAATTTCTTTCTGATACTTTTCTTTCAGCATCTTGTTTTCCTGCCCACCCATTCCCTCACCTATCGCATTCTCCCATCACGACATCGTAGGTCCCGAAGATCGTGATGATGTCGGAAATCAGGTAGCCTCGCGCCATGTGGTCGAAGGCGCCCATGTGTACAAATGACGGCGCGCGAATCTTCAATCGGTAGGGGCGAGGGCTGCCGTCGCTGACGATGAAAAATCCCAATTCGCCTTTTGGAGCTTCCGTCGCGCAGTAGATCTCGGCTTTCGGCGGCTTGATCCCTTGGGTATAAATGATGAAATGGTGGATCAGGCTTTCCATGTCCCGCATCACCAGTTCCTTGGGCGGTGGGATATATTGCGGCGCCTCGGCCATGATCGGACCCGTGGGCAGCTGATCGAAACATTGTGCGATGATCCTCGCGCTCTGCCGCATTTCTTCCATGCGGATCCAATACCGGTCGTAGGTATCGCCATTCTTGCCTATCGGCACTTCCCAATCGACTTTGTCGTACACGCCGTAAGGCTCGGCCTTACGGACATCGTAGGCGACGCCCGACCCACGCAATACCGGGCCGGTGCAGCCGAAGCTGATCGCGTCCTCGGCCGAGAGCAGGGCCACATTCTTTGTGCGGCCGAGCCAGATGCGATTCGACGCGATGAGCGAATCGTATTCCTTGACCTTCTCGGGAAAGATCTCGAGGAACGCCTTCATCCGTTGAACCAACTCGGGGGTGAAGTCGCTATCGACACCGCCGATGCGATAGTAGTTCAGGGTCAGACGGGCGCCGCAGAGTTTTTCGAACATATCCAACAGTGTTTCGCGTTCCCGAAATGTCCAGAAGAACACGGTCATGGCCCCGATATCGAGAGCCTGCGTGCCGAGCCAAAAGAGATGCCCGATGATGCGTTGCATTTCAGCCACGATAGTCCGGATATACTCGGCTCGGATCGGCACCTCGATCTCAAGGAGTTTTTCCACGGCACGGACGTACGCGTAGTTGTTGGACATGGCACAGACATAGTCGAGCCGGTCCGTGTGCGGGATGATCTGCATGTAGGTCAGACCCTCGGATAATTTTTCGACGCCTCGATGCAGATAGCCGAGGTCCGGTGTGGCTTTCACGATCCGTTCGCCGTCCAGCATGAGTACGACACGCAACACACCGTGGGTGCTCGGATGTTGCGGTCCCATATTCAGCAGCAATTCTTCTTTCCGTTGGGAACTGGGTACGTCAGGCTCGGCGCGAAAGACGCTTTTCTGCTCGTCCGTGATTTCGCTCTCAATGACGTCGAGCGGTGATTCGTCCAATCTCGGGATAAAATCGAACTCGCTACGCCAGCCACGCCCCTCGGTCGGGAAATCTTTTCTCAACGGGTATCCTTCGGCATAGTCCTCCGGCAATAAAATGCGCCGAAGATCGGGGTGGCCGGAAAAGTGAATGCCCATCATGTCGTACACTTCGCGTTCCAGAAACTCGGCTCCCTTCCAGATTCCGGTGACCGACGCAATCGTCGGATCGTCCTCCGTAATGCGCGCCTTAAGTCGAAGCCGTTGCTGTAAGGGGAGCGAGTGCAGGTGATAGACAACTTCGAACCGCAGCTGATCTTCAGGATAGTCGACCGAGCAGATATCCGTGAGATGGTCGAACGCGGCCTCCGGCGCATCGTGCAAGTAGCGCGCAATCTCCAGCAAACGCGAGGCGGGCACGGAGACAGCGGTTTCGGCACGTGCGGCGTCGACACGGGTCGCAAGGATGGCGTCAGGAAATTTCATCTTCAGGCTGTCGAGCAGTGCTTGCATAATTCCAGTTCGCGAGAGGGGGCGCGACTCGCCTTTCTCGCCCGCCTCGCGGTTTATCTCACGAATACCTTCTCCCGCTGAATCTTTTCCTGCAGCTTCAGTAATCCATCGAGCAACGCTTCCGGACGAGGTGGACAGCCCGGCACATAGACATCGACCGGAATAATTTGGTCGACGCCTTGGACCACCGCGTAACTGTTGTAGTGGTTGCCCGAGGTGGCGCAGGAGCCCATAGAAATGACATAGCGCGGTTCCGGCATCTGGTCGTAAATACGGCGGATCACCGGCGCCATCTTGCGTGTCACAGTGCCGGCGATGATCATGAGATCGGCCTGTCGTGGCGAGGCTCGAAAGACGCCGGCGCCGAACCGATCCATGTCGTACCGCGACGACACCGTCGCGATCATTTCGATGGCGCAGCAGGCGAGGCCGAACGTCATCGGCCACAACGCCGACTTCCGAGACCAATTCACGACCGCGTCCAGATTGGTCGTCAGAATATTCGCCTCAAACTGTCTCTCCAGAAGGCTCATCTCTTCTACTCCACCATTACCAGCAGGGGATTGTCGGGATGCCCTTCATTGCGCGCGTCGAACGAGGGCCTTCTGAGGCCGCGCGTTCCGCGAGTACGAAGGGCGTCCCGACGGTCCCCTGCTCAATCCCATTCTAACGCCCCCTTCTTCCAGGCGTACCAGAATCCGGCCAGTAGGATGATGATAAACACGAGCATCTCGATGAGGCCCAGCAGGCCGAGCGACTGAAACCGGATGGCCCAGGGGATCATGAAAATGACCTCGATATCGAAAATGACGAACAGCATCGCGATGATGTAATAGCGCATCGGAAACTGAATGCGCGCGTCGGAAAACAGCGGGCTTCCGCTTTCATAAGGGGTCAGCTTGGCTCGATAGGGACGATTCGGGCGAGAGAATGAGCCGGCGAGCAGCGCGAAGGCGCCGACGACAACGGCGACGACGATAAACAAGAGAATCGGTATGTAGTTCTCCGGAATGCTTGTGCTACCCATATTTCAACCAGTCGAAAAAGTTACAAAGTCCAAACGTCTTCAAGTCGAGAGACATGATGACGTTAGGCCGTCAGGACGTTCGACTCATTTTGCGACAACGCCGAGCCGAAAAAAGGTTTGAATTTCAAGCCGTGTAGTTCCGGACGACTGATTCCCTTGTGTTGAACGAGTACCTTGAACGTACTGCCCATACCATTCGGCTTCAGAAGATGAATTGCGGCGCGAAACGCCGGGCTCTCCGGCTCCAATTTCTCGATCATCTCTTCAACGCCGAGCCCCATCAGAAAGCTCATTTGGTTCGTGAACCCCGTCACATGGAGTCCCTGCGTCTCACCGGCAGCGGCCAGGCTCGAAAAATCTACGTGGGCGGTCATATCCTGCTCGCCGACACGTATGAACGGATCGTCGTTCGCCCGCTGCTGGTAGTAACAGAGAAATGTGCCGTCCTTCCTTTCAGGCCCATAAAGATCCTGCGCCGTATGGCCATAATCGACCGTCAAAACGCAACCACGGTCCATGCGCCGAGCAACCTGCTCCATCCAGTCCATCGCTAGAAGATTCACCTCGGTTCGATAGCCCTCCGGCCACGTAGGATTCAGTTGCTGCAAATAGTGCGCGAGTGCGGCCGTCGACAGTGGCTTGAAGCATTCCACAAAGCGTCTGTCTCGATAGTCTACATAGAGTTCTTCGGTCCGTCCGTCCGCGACTTGAACTCGGTGCACCGGAAAGGCATCGATCAGTTCATTGCTGAAGAACAGACCGGTAACGCGCTGCGGGGCCAGTCCATCAAGGCCTTCCGCCCACGTGAGAAGGCCAGACGTGTTGACCCACGGAGCTAGATTTCTGCGCTGCAGTTCCCGCATCGCAGGACTCCGTTCGATCAGGACATAACGGATACGCGAGGCGAAGCTTTCTTGTTGATCATGGATCGCTGCCAGGCAATCTCGAGCTAATACACCTTTGCCAGCACCCGCTTCGACGATCGTGAAGGGTGTGGGGCAGCCCATTAATTCGTCCAGCTGTCTGGCTTGTGCGGCAATCGCACGGCCAAGAATCGGATGCACATCGGAGCTGGTGTAGAAATCGCCCAACCAGCCGATACGTTCATGGTCCACACTGTCCGGTTGGCGCATGTAGTAGCCGAATTGCGGGTGATAGAGCGCCAGTTCCATAAAACGGACGAAGGGAATTGGCCCGCTCTTGGCAATTTCTGACGAAATGGCAGCGATGAGTTCAGGATGCCCGGTTGTCACAAGCAATTCCTCTTATCCCATCGACAATACAAGAAAAGTGACACCAATAGCCTAGGGTATACCCCACCCTTCCCCGTTGAAACACCAACAGAGGCCAAAAGTTGGCGTAGATTAGCCTTGGAATCGTTGTTAAGTCAAGGCGGAGAGTATTGGAAACTCAGGAGAATCTCCCTATTTGAGGGGGGTGGAACACTCCAGGGAATGTCTCGTAATGCAGGGGATGGCATGACGCTCGTGCTGATCTCTTGTTTTTGGAGCGTACGGAGGGAGATAGAGCCTGATGATCTTCTTATGCTTGCGCAACGCACGGCTCCAGAGAAGGCGGGGAATGGTTGAAGCGAGAACGCCGTATGGGAGAAGGCGTGTCTCGGCGCACCAGGGTTGGGCAGGGGAGCAAGAACCTCAGCGTCGTGCTCTCACACTCCGTGGCACTTCTTGTATTTTTTCCCGCTGCCGCAGGGGCAGGGGTCGTTGCGGCCCACTTTCTCGTCGCTTCGTTGAACAGTTTGAGCTGCGACTGGTTCTTCTCCGCGATTGAGGATGAGCGCTGGTTGGGGACGCGAGATGACGGGGGGAGGCGTGGGGACGGAAGGTTGCTCTTCGTTCCGGACCGCCTGGACATGAAAGAGCCGATCAAGCGTGTCGGTCTTGACCCGTTCCATCATGCCGGCAAAGAGATCGTAGCCTTCGCGCTTGTACTCAATGAGCGGATCTTTCTGCCCGTAGCCGCGCAATCCGATCCCGTCGCGCAGGTGATCCATCCCGAGGAGGTGATCTTTCCAGTGGTGGTCGATGACCTGGAGCATGAAGGTCTTCTCCAGGAAGCGCATCAGCTCCGAGCTCAGATCCTGCTCTCTTCGATCATAGGCCTCGCGCACCTGCGTGCGAAGGTCTTCGAGCAACGCGTCGCGCCCCATGGCACGGAGTGGCTCCCCGCCGTCGTTCTTGCCCTGGGTGATGTCGATGCCGAACTGGCCATGCATAAGCTCGGCGAGCCCTTTGAAATCCCATTCTTCGGAGTATTGTTCAGCCGGGCAATAGATGTTCAGCGCAGACTCTACCAGGCCATCCATCATGCCGCGAAGTTCGTCTTTCAGATTTGTCCCGCCAAGGACGGCGCGCCGGTGTTGGTAAATCACCTCACGCTGTTTGTTCATAACGTCGTCGTACTCCAGCAGCTGTTTCCGGATCTCGAAGTGGTGGGCCTCGACCTTCTTCTGGGCGTTGGCGATGGCCCGGGTGACCATGCCGTGCTCGATTGGAACGCCCTCTTCCATGCCGAGCTTGAGCATCAGCTGTGAGACTCGCTCGGAGGCGAAGATGCGCATCAGGTCGTCTTCCAACGACAGATAGAACCGTGACGAACCAGGGTCGCCCTGGCGGCCGGCGCGGCCTCGAAGTTGGTTGTCGATCCGGCGGCTTTCGTGGCGCTCAGTCCCGAGAATATGGAGTCCGCCGGCCGCGATGACCTCTTGTTTGTCCTTCTCACAGTCGGCCCGAATCTGTTCGAAGATCTCCAGCTTGCGCGCATCCGTCAGATCTTCTTCCCGGTACAGGATCTGTTTGAACATGAAGTCGGGATTGCCGCCCAGGAGAATGTCGGTACCGCGGCCCGCCATGTTCGTCGCGATGGTCACGGCACCTTTGTGTCCGGCTTGGGCAATGATCTCGGCTTCTCGCTCATGCTGTTTGGCGTTGAGGACGTTGTGTTTCACGCCGGTTCGGCTCAAGTACCCGGCGAGCCGCTCCGACTTTTCGATGGAAATCGTACCGACTAAGACGGGCTGGCCCCGCTCGTGGCATTCCTTGATATCTTCGACGATCGCATTAAACTTTTCTTTCTCGGTTCGATAGACGACATCCGCGTAATCCAGACGGATCATGTTGCGATTGGTCGGGACCACGTTGACGTCGAGATTGTAGATCTTGGCAAACTCCGCCGCTTCTGTGTCCGCCGTGCCGGTCATGCCGCTGAGCTTCTTGTACATCCGGAAATAGTTCTGGAAGGTCACCGAGGCCAACGTTTGATTTTCGTTGGCGATCTTCACGCCTTCTTTGGCTTCGACGGCCTGATGCAGGCCGTCGCTCCAGCGCCGTCCCGGCATGAGTCGCCCAGTGAATTCGTCCACGATGATGACTTCGCCCTCTTTCACGACATAGTCCACATCCCGCTTGTAGAGGGCATAGGCCTGAAGCGCCTTGACGACGTGGTGGACGAGATCCATGTGATTGGGATCGTAGAGATTCTCCACGCCGAGCAATTTCTCGACTCGGACGTTCCCGTCTTCGGTCAACGACGCGGTCTTCGTTTTTTCCTCGACCGTGTAGTCCTGCTCCGGTTTCAGCTGTGGAATGATCGCATTGATGCGGTAGTAGAGATCGGTGGTTTCATCCGTCGGACCTGAGATAATCAAGGGCGTGCGGGCCTCGTCGATGAGGATACTGTCGACTTCGTCGACAATGGCGAAGTTCAACTCGCGCTGTACGCACTGGGCCAAGTCGGTGACGACCAGGTTGTCGCGGAGATAGTCAAAACCATATTCGTTGTTCGTCCCGTAGGTGATATCGGCGCGATAGGCTTCAGGTCTTGTGCAGGGACGGAGAGACTGGAGCCGCTTGTCGGAAGCGTCATAGGTCGGATCGAAGAGAAAGGAGGCATCGTGTTGAATGATGCCCACCGAAAGTCCCAGCGCGTGGTAGAGCACGCTCATCCATTGCGCATCGCGCTTGGCGAGGTAGTCGTTCACAGTGACGAGATGCGCGCCTTTCCCTTCGAGCGCGTTCAAATATACCGGCAGGGTGCCCACGAGGGTTTTCCCCTCGCCGGTCTTCATTTCAGCGATACGGCCTCGATGGAGAATGATGCCGCCGATCATCTGCACATCGAAATGGCGCATGTTCAGCTTGCGGCGGGACATTTCCCGGCAGACCGCGTAGGCCTCAGGCAGGATATCGTCGAGGGTTTCCCCGGAGCCAAGTCGTTTCTTGAACTCCTGGGTCTTGTCCGCGAGATCGTGATCGGAAAGCGGAGTCAGGCTGGATTCCAGACTATTGATCCGTTCGACAATCGGGCGGATTGTCTTGATTTCACGATCGTTTTTGCTGCCGAAGATCTGATTGAGTAGTTGCGTAACCATGGTACTGCCGTTCAGAACGAACGCCGATGCCTCCACAAGTGATTTTCGCAGTATACAGCATCTTTTCCATGAATCCTATAAGAAGCAGGGGTCCAAGTTCGGATTCTTCGTGCATGCCGTCGGGAGACTGTCGAACAGAAACCTGTCGTGACTGCTCGGAGGCGAAGCCGACAGTAGCCGCCTTGACAAGACTAGTACGGGTCCATTACGATTCGTTGAGTCACACTGGGTCGTCGCGATGAGCCACGCTGTCCTCAAATTCCTCTCGATCCTCCTGATATTCTGTGTCCTTGCCATCGGCGGATTAGCACAGGCGCAGTCGGTCGAGCATGCCGGGCACCATGCCCATCATCAAGCCGCCACGCATAGCACCCTGCTCTGCTCCTGGATGTGTGCCGCCGGGACAGTTCTCGATACGGCGGTAGTTACGTTTCAGGCCGAACTGAGTCCTATTGCTTTCATCACACTCTCCCATTCTGCACAACCTTCCATCGAGACGTGCCAGAGTTCTTCCAGCCGCGCTCCTCCGTCTTTCTCTCTGTAGTCTCCGTTGCTCATCGGCTCGCAGGAGAGCCACACGCCACTCACGCGATCCACAAGCTGGGTTGCGGGCGGGCAAGGACGATTCTGATAGAGGGAAAGGACCAGTCGCAATCATGGCAGGGAATCGGTTCATACTCGGATTCATTCTCAGTCTTGCACTCGTCGTCTTCTCCTGGCCCGTCGCCCAGGAAGCACAAGCCTCCTGCGGCGCTGTGTCGTGTTTCGTCGTCATCGGGTCTCAACAGCAGGTTCCGGTAGCAGGACTCCTCACGGTCAATGCGATTTACAATTACACGCCGATGCGCGTACTGGATGGAACCAATGGAGTCATCCCGGGCGTGGATCAGGGGAGCCGGGAGATGATTTTGGATCATCATCAGGAGACCCGGACCATTACTCAGATGGCGACGCTCGACCTGAATTATGGTCTCACCGAACGGTTTGGGCTACAACTCACGGTCCCGTATATGTGGCGGACACACAGGCACATCGATGGCCTAGGAGAGGATAACGGCGGCGCAGGTGAGTCGACGAATTTCTCCGCCAATGGGATTGGGGACACGCGTGTGGGCCTCAAGTACAACATGTTGCCCACCCTGCGGAGTATGGTGGTGCTGGGATTTGGCGTCTACCTTCCAACCGGTAATACACACGCGCATGACAGCACCGGGGCGGTGATGGAGTCGACCACACAGCTCGGTCGGGGGGCAGTCGGATTGAATCCGACACTCTACCAGACGTATGAATTGATCCCGCATAAGCTCAATCAATTTTCGTCAGCCAGTTACCGGCATACCTTCCGAAACAACGATGGGTACCAGTTCGGGGATCAGTGGGATTTCAATGCTGGTCTCAATCTCGTAACGGTTCCGTGGTTGGTGCTGTCCTCGCAGTTCAACTACCGGTACATGGTACATGATAACTTTAGTAGTTCGCTGTTACGCTCCGCAACGCCTGCAGATGGCCCAGCAGCCTTCCCTGGTGAACCAATCGTAATTGACCCAAACATTCAAAGTCGGGCGGTGCCTACCACTGGCTCGACGTTTCTCTCGTTTTCACCGGGCTTTAACCTTAGCCTGGATGGGTTGGTTGACTCTGCGTTGACGAAAATGACCTCCGTATATTTCTTTGCGGCGATTCCTGTGGCACGGGACTCCAATAACAGTCTTGCGCAGGGAACCAGTTATATTTTTGGACTTACACGCTCGTTCCAAATGTTGAACCCATCGTAAGCGGAGCGGTTGAAGAAGGAGGCGGTTGATATGAAGCCAAGAAGATCCAACACCGTATTGATGGTGATCGCGCTGCTTGTCGCATTGGCAGGATTGCCCGCCATCGATGTCTGGAGCATGGGCTCTCGGGTCCCGACGGTCGGCATGCAGGCTGAAGACTTTCAGCTTGCGGATCTTGATGGCAAGACCCAAAGCCTCAGCCAGTATCGCGGTAAGATCGTGCTGCTGAACTTCTGGGCCACCTGGTGCAAACCCTGCACGACCGAAATGCCGGCGATGCAAACGACCTACGACAAGCTTCGGGACAAGGGATTTGTCGTCCTCGCCGTCAACGAATTGGAAGACGACGCCAAGGTTCGCGAACACATCAAGCAGCACGGCCACACATTCCCGGTCCTCATGGATCGCGACAATAAAGTCGCCAACCAGTTCGGCGTGTTCGGACTACCCGTGAGCGTCTTCATCGACCAAGAGGGGCGCGTGCAGGAATACATCAAAGGCGGCCTTTTGACCGAGCAAAAGATCAACGATGTTGTTGCAAGAATTCAGAAACAGGAACCGATAAAAGCAGCGGCTCTTCGATAAAGGTCTATGAACCGTAGGATTCGACAATTTGTCGTTGTAGGGTTCGCGCTCTGGCTTGTGGCGCTCAGCGGGATTGTGTACCCGCAGCTTACCGCCCACCTGGGGCAACACGAGCACCACAACGCGGCAACTCACGCCACTGCACTCTGCTCATGGCTCTGCATTGCGGCCGATGCCGTCGAAGGCACTGCCGTCGATGTCGTACCCGTCCAATACTCGACTGTCCTTGAACAAGCGTCTCCTGTTACCCAATTCCATCTCCCCCAAAACTCGCAGCCTCCTTCGCGCGCGCCTCCTCTCGTCTAGTCCCCTCATCCCTGTACTTGTCTTTACCCTTGGATCGCTTTGATCGAGTTTCCTTCATTTCTTTGAAGGAATTCGGCAGAAGCCTCTGGTGGTAAGCACGTACAGACGACACGATTACGACCACTAGCCTGTTCCGGAGAAAGGACGTTTCATGCGTGTTCACGTCAGACGATTCATCATCAGCCTCGTGGCTTCGGGATGGTTATTGTCCGTCATCGCGCCATCTGTTGAGGCTTCTTGTGGGTCCGTGAGCTGCTTTGTCGTCATCGGCTCTCAGCAGCAGGTGCCGATGGCGGGTCTGTTGACCGTGAATGCCATCTACAACAATACACCGATGGAAGCGCCTTCCGGGCAAGGCGGAACTATTCCGTTTGCCGATCAGGGCAATCAGACATTGACCCTCGCAAATCTCAACGTCAATCAAATCAAGACGCGCACACAAACCGCGACGCTGGACATGAACTACGGGTTGACGGAACGATTCGGCCTTCAAGTCACACTTCCGTTCAAGCAAGTGGATTCCGATGCCCAGATCGGAGGCATCAATCCGGTTCCCTACAGCGATAAGGGTATCGGCGATATGCGTGTCGCGTTGAAATACAACCTGTTACCAACATTGCGAAGCTTGGTGGTCTTGGGCTTCGGAGTCGATCTGCCGACCGGCGATTACGGTCAGACGACGACCGGTGGTAATTTGGCTGAATCAACTCTCCAAGTCGGCCGTGGCAATTTCGGCCTCGTACCGACCATTTACCAGAGCTATGAGTTGATTCCGCACCGCCTCAATCAGTTTGCCCTAGCCAGCTATCGGCACACGTTCAAGAACAGCGACGGTTATCAGTTCGGCGACGAAGTGAACCTCAGCGGAGGTCTCAATATCATCCCGCTTATGCAAACACCGTGGTTGGTGCTGACTCAGCAAGTCAATTATCGCTGGATGCAAAACGATGCAATGGATGCATCATTGTTCCTGTTCAATCCAGGAGGAAACCCGATTCTCCTCGATCCGACGGTGAAGTTTCGGGCGGTTCCCACGACCGGTTCAACGTATCTGGCCTATTCCCCCGGCATCATGCTGAACCTGTGGGACTATGCATCGTTCTATGCCATCGCTCAGATTCCCGTGTATCGCGATTTCAACGGCAACCTCGAACAGCAGATCAGTTACGTTTTCGGACTCACCAAATCGTTTCAAATAATCGGTGGGTCGTAAGGGCAAGGGATAGATGATCGGCGCGGGCTTACAGATGTGGACAGCGAGTCGTCGGGGCAGATTGTCTCGTGCAATCGCCGGCGTCTGCGTGGTGCTCTGGGTGGTTGGGTCTGTCTCCATGCTGTATGGAAGCCTCACGCCGCAACAGACGACGCCCCACTGTCCGCAATCTCATTCGAGCAGCGCGCAGCACACCCATGGATCCTGCGCATGGCACTGTGACGGCATCGAAACACAATCCTCTTCGGGCCGGTCATGGGGGCCTTCCATGGCTCCGACTGGACATCTGTTCGGGGACTCTATCGTCACAATATGCACAGCGATCCTTCAGGGCGGGAAAGTCATCCGTGGTCCGCCTCATCCTATTTTCGCTGGATTCATCTAAGCCATGTTACGAGGGCAGGACTCCGATAAGGAAGCCCGCCCAAACAAAGTCAGGAAGGATGTACACATGAAAGCGATTAAGAATCGGACAACAGTCATAACGAGCGTAGCAACGGCAATGCTGGGATTGACCCTTATCAGCCTTGCAAGCTGCAGTTCGGGCGAGTCACCCTCCACTCAAGTAACGCCAGGCGGCAGCGCGGCATTGCAAGGGCCGTTGGTGTTTGTTCACAACTCGACCGAAAAAACCACATCCGTGGTAGCCCTGAGGGGAGATACAGGGAATTCGCTTATTCATACAATGGGGCAGGGAGTCGCGGAGACCAACCATCCACTCGGCGCCTACGATGGAAACCTACCGGGGGATATGCAGTTTTCTGAAGGCGAATGGGTGTTTGTCAATGTGGGGGAGGCCAATGGGGTCACGTTGGTCGATCCGCTGAGCGGTGCCAAACCTATCTTTGAAGATATCCTTCAGGTGGGCAGGCGACCTGGACATATCTATCGCGATTCGACCGATGGTCAGATTATCTGGACGATGATCGAAGGAGATGCGACGACCGGCATTGATGATGTCACGGCAACAATTCACGATACCAATGTGGTGGTCGATTGTTCGACGACCGAGGGTGGGGCTGTAACGATCCTACACAATTCGCACATTCCCTCAAGTGGGCTCGTGCCGGAGATCGTCGGCAAAGTCTGCCTTTATGCTAAGGGACACAAGGTCACAGCCTTCTCGAGGGGGACGGGTGTTCCCAAGCGCGCATTTGTGTCCAGTGAAGTTTCGGGCGAGATTGCGGTGATCGAAAATGAACCGACCAATCCCGATTACCTGAAGCTCATTAACCGAATCGATTTGTGCGATCCGGCGAAGGAACTCCCTGCAGCGTGCAATCCAGAGATAGGTTTTCCAGTCACGACCCCTTTTACTCCAAATAATTCAAATCCACACGGCATCCGGTTTTCCAACGCCAGTAAGAAAGTTTATAGCATCCAGGAAGGCTATCATACGATTGTGGAGATTGATCCTGATACACTAGCCGTGACACGTAGGCTGGATTTGGCCGGTACAGCCTATACTTCCTATGGAATTACACCGGATGGGAAGTACCTGTTCCTGAGAGGCGTTGATACCACAACAAATGCCGCGAGCCTTCTCGGCAAGACGGCGATTGTCGATCTAGTCAACAACCCGCTCGACCCTCTTGCCATTATTCCTTTCACCGATCTGCCGAACATCGTTCCGGCTGGCTTCAAGTTTGCACCGGATGGCAAACGCCTCTACATGCTGGCATCCAACACAGCAACAGGAAATGGAGCTCAGCCTGGGAATCAACTAAAGAACATCCTTCTTGAGTTCGACACCACCGGATTTCCGGCTCAGCCTACTTTGCTGAGAAACATTTCTTTGGAAGTGACGGCGGGCAATCACAGTTTCGACATTTATGCCGATGGACCGACTGGAGCAGGATCGGCTAAGTATGTGGTGGTGTCGAACGGTACTGGACAAAACTCTGTATCAATTATCAATACGACGAACAGTAGCGTCCCAAAGCAGAATGTACCAGTTGGTGTCGGGGCCGGGGCGATCATGATCTACTATCCTGACGCAGCGTTGAATAACAACCAAGCGTCGTCATAGCTGACGGTGAAGTGACGATCACGGCATGCTGCAATAGTAGAGCACACGCCGTATCTGTTGCGGTCTGAGCCATAGGGGGCAGGAAACCCTGCCCCCTTCATACTTCCGAAATTGCCATCATCGGGTTCTCTCTAACAGTGGTTCAAGCGTTGGGAAGACCTTCTCGACGATGATCCGATAGCCCTCTCCCGTCGGATGAATCCCGTCTGCCTGGTTAAGCGAGGACGACCCTGCCACCCCATCGAGAAAAAATGGAATCAGCGTGAGATGATACTGCTTCGCTAAGGCCTGGTAGAGCGCCTCAAACCCTTCGGTATAGTCCTGTCCATAATTCGGAGGGAGTTTCATTCCCGCTAACACGACGGTGACCGAGGCCTGTTGGAGTTGTTGAATGATCCGTTCGAGGTTGGCTTTCGTTTCTTGAAGGCTGAGACCGCGGAGGCCGTCGTTGCCGCCGAGTTCCAAAATGACGATCACCGGCTTGCTGTTCAGAACCCAGGAGACTCTCCGGACTCCGCCGGCGGTCGTTTCGCCGCTGACTCCCGCATTTACGACCCGATAGGCGTAGCCCGCTGCATCCAGCGTCCGCTGCAGATGCGCGGGATACGAGTGATCCGGCGCGACGCCTAAGCCGGCCGTCAGGCTGTTGCCGAAGGCCACGATGCGCGGGCGTTCAGCTGATACCTGATTTTTTTGGGCACTCGACGACGGTGTCGACGCGGCGAGCGCGCAACCGTCCTCATACCCGCAAAGGAGGGCAAGGGAGAAACAGAGGCAGGAAAATAGTTTTGTGAGAATCCATGAGCGGCGCATGATCATCCAGTATAATATAGGCTCAACGTGCACGATACTGGGGGGAGTTGGCCCGATTACATGATTTCTCTTTCTCACCTGACGATGCGCTTGGCCGGTGGAGGCCACCAGATTACGATTCTCGACGATCTGACACTGGAAATTCCTGATAAGCAGCGCGTGGCCATCGTCGGCCCATCCGGAAGCGGGAAGTCCACCTTGCTGGGCCTCATCGCGGGACTGGACCACCCGACGTCCGGCTCCATCATGCTGAACGGCGTAGAGATCTCGACGATGCGCGAGAGTGCTTTGGCGCGGTATCGTCGCGATCAGATCGGCTACATCTTTCAATCCTTCCATCTCATTCCCACCCTCACTGCCCTGGAGAACGTTCTGGTGCCGTTGGAATTGGCAGGGATAGGCACGGCTCAGGATCGCGCGACGGATCTCTTACAGACTGTCGGCCTGGGAGAACGACTACATCATTATCCCGTCCAGATGTCCGGTGGCGAACAACAGCGGGTGGCGGTGGCCAGAGCTTTTGCCTGTCACCCACCGATTTTGCTGGCCGATGAACCGACCGGCAATTTGGATTCGGCCACGGGCCAGCACGTAATGCAGTTGCTCCATGCTCTCCATCGCGATTACGGCACCACCTTAGTCCTCGTCACGCATGATCGAACGCTCGCGTCTTCGATGGAACGCGTGATTGAGTTGCGCGACGGCCGCATCGAATCCGACCACCTCACCGACTCAGACGATCGGATTGCAGAGTCACCCCTGTGAATCCTTTTATATTCAGGATGGCCTGGCGGGAAACCAGGGGAGCCTGGCGGCACTTTCTCTATTTCTTTGCCTGTATCGCGATCGGCGTCGGAGCCTTGGTAGGGGTCTCACTCTTTGGCACAAATATGGAGCGCGCCGTCACCAAGGAAGCGCGGGGGCTGTTAGGAGGCGATCTCGAGATTCGTTTGACGCGTCCACTGAGTCCTGCGGGACAGACGGTGCTGGACTCGCTCAACACACGAAACATGGCCTTCACCCATGTGAGCGAACTCGTGGCCATGGCCGCACGCGCGACTCCGGGACCCTCTACGACCCAATCGACCCAGATCATCGAACTCAAAGCCGTCGAATCGGCCTATCCCCTGTACGGGGCGATTCGGCTGGACCCGGCGCAATCGCCGGATGTCCTGCTCCACCCGGATGAACGCCGTTGCGGCGGGCACTCCTGTTTTGGAGCGGTGGTGCAGGAGTCGCTGTTGATCCGGATGGGCCTCTCGATCGGGGATCGGTTGAAGATCGGTCACACGATGTTTCTGATTACCGGCGTCGTGCGGACTGAGCCGGATCGAATGGCCAATGCCTTCATCTTGGGCCCACGGGTGATGATTTCGCAGGAGGGACTACGGGCGGCTGAACTGATCAAGCCCGGAAGCCGGGTGCGAGAACGGTATCTCGTGAAGACGCCTTCGGATATGCCGCTCGACCCGCTCCTCTCCGAGCTGCGAGACCGGCTGTCGGCAGATTCTGCGCGCGTATCCAGCTATCGCACGGCCCAGTCGCAGTTGAGGCAATTTCTCGACCAACTCTCCCGCTACCTCGGACTGATCGGTCTGACCGCGTTGTTCATCGGCGGACTGGGGGTCGGAACCTCGATTCATGCGTTCTTGCGGGACAAGTTGCGGACGATCGCGATCTTGAAGGCGGTCGGCGCGGATTCGGCCACGGTCGTCTCGACCTATGTGGTGCAAGCCATCTTCTTGGGCTGTGTCGGGAGCCTCGCCGGAATTTTGTTGGGGATTGCCCTCCAACGAGGGCTGCCTCCCCTCATGGCAGGCCTGTTCATGTCCGACCTCCTCGATCAATTAGGTGTCTCTTTGGAATTGTCGTGGTCCTCGATTTGGCCCTTGATGAAAGGGGCTGCACTGGGACTGCTATCGACACTGCTGTTTACTCTGTGGCCCCTGTTGAAGATCCGAGACATTCATCCAGGTGCGATCTTTCGGCGCGATGCGGAACAATCGACGATCGAGCATGAGGCGATCCCCACACGATGGTGGGTGCGGTGGGGATTGGCCGATCGATGGAATGTCGGCACGGCCGGAGGGATCATCCTCGGACTTTGCGCACTCTCGATATGGCAAGCCGGGTCGTGGTCGATCGGCTTCCTGTTTCTCGGCGCATTGTCTGTTGCCATCACGGTCCTTTTTCTCTGTGCGCGGCTATTCGTGCGAGGGTTGGCCTGGATACCGTTGCCCCGCGTGTTGAGCCTCCGCTATGCCCTGGGTAATGTGGTGCGGCCGGGAAGCCAGGCGACAGGGATTATGGTCGCCATCGGCATTGGCGTAATGGTGATTGTCACGGTGTCGCTGGTGGAACAGGCGTTGCTCCGTCAAGTACAGGAGAATCGGCCGGCGGATGCGCCGACGTTCTTCTTCATCGATATTCAGCCTGATCAATCGAACGCGTTCGTGTCGTTGGTCGCTCAGCGGGCCGACCGGGCGCGTCCTGAACTTACCCCGCTGGTACGCTCGCGACTTCATGCCATTGATGGCCATGTCGTCAAGGCAGAAGAAGGCCTGGAGAAGGAAGACAAGCGCGCGGAAGGGAAAGAGGCGCGTGGAAAACAGTGGTACTTCACGCGGGAGTATGTGCTGACGTTCCTCGAACAGCTACCGAAAGACAATCAGTTGGTCAAGGGGGAATGGTGGAAGCCCGGGCAGGTCTTCTCGACGCCCCAAGTATCAGTGGAAGAGGACGCGGCCATGCACTTAGGTCTCACAATCGGCTCGACCGTGGAGTTCGATATTCAGGGAGCCACGGTGGCGGCGACAGTGAGCAGTATTCGCAAAGTCGAGTGGGGAAATTTCTCGACGAACTTCTACATGATCTTATCCCCGGGCGCAATTGCAGCAGCGCCGTTCACCTATGTGGCGACGGTGCGGGTCATGCCAGAGCAAGAGGTGCCGTTGCAGCAGGCGGTCGTCGCTTCGTTTCCGAACGTCAGCGCAATTCATATCGGCGATGTACTCGATGGGTTTGCACGGGTGCTCGATCGTCTCTCGCTGGCGATCAGGGCGGTGGCGTTATTTTGTGTGGCGGCCGGCGGACTGGTGATGGCGGCTGCGCTCGCAGCGACACGCTACCGGCGTCTCTATGAATCGGTCATTCTAAAGGCGCTCGGCGCGACCCGTGGCCTGATTGCGCGCGCCTTTGCCATTGAGTATGTCCTCCTCGGCGCCGTCGCCGGGTTGATCGGACTGATCCTTGGAAGTGCCTTGTCATGGGTCGTCTTGCGGTATGTCTTCGAGCTGTCCTGGAGCATACACCCGCGAGTGCTCGGCATCGGCCTCCTCCTCACAATGGTACTGACGCTGATAGTGGGCTTTGCGAGCACCTACCGGATTCTCGGCCAACGTCCGCTGGCCGTGCTGCGGCACGAGTAAAAGAAACAGACTGCCTGGGAGCGAGCGCGAAGCGGCAATCAGTTTGTTGGATCGGGAAGGCGCAGATCGAGGATCCGGCGAAGGCGTCGCTCTTCCGATCGGAGGAAACTGGAAAATCGAAGCCCGATCCCTTCGGCACAACGGGAGCGCACAATGGCCCCTTCTACCATGATGGGCTCATCGTACTCGGCAGGATGAAATTCCAGCACCACGCGACATCCCATCGGAATTCGCTGACTGGTGCGCACGCGGCACCCTCGGAGCGACAAATTCGACAGCATTCCCTCGACGACGACGCGCTGGCTGGGATCACGGATGGGACGAACCTGTGCCGGATACTCAACCGAGACCCGGTCATAGTTGCGGCGAGGATTGGTCTTGAGCGTGCCGAGAAAGGTGGTGAAGCGATGAGCACAGAGCTGACAGCGAAATGGATAGATGGTCAAGGCGCCGAGGAGCCGATCAGCCACCCCCTGGCGCGGAGCAAGTTTGGTCTTCGGCGTCCCGCATTTTGGGCAAGGGCAGGTGGGCATTGTCGGTCAGGGCTCCTCTGCTGCGTCGTTCTGGAAGCCGATTCTACAGATTCATAAAATCAAACGGCAACCCCCCTTTCGAGAGTCCGGTGACAGCGCGTCAATTAGGAATGAACTTGAACAGGCCGCCTCCTTGAGTCATGACGTAGAGCTCGCCTTCGGCATCTTCACCGAAGCTCGTGACAGAACCGCCGGGCGGACTGAGTAAAGACCATTCTGTCTGCTCTACCGGCTGACCGTTCTGATAGCGGAAACTCCTCACAAATCCTGCACAAAAATCTGCATAGAAATACGTGCCTCGCAGATCCGGCTTGACGGACCCTCGATACACATACCCGCCCGTCACTGAACAAGCCCCGCTAAGGTGTGGATAATCGAGCACCGGCAACGTTAGGCCGCCGGAGTTGCAATTCATGGAGGGGTTGAAACATAGAAATCCCTCCATCAACCGCCAGCCATAATTGGCCTGACGCCCTGCGTTAGGAGCGACAGAGACATTGATCTCTTCTCTCGCACCTTGCCCCACATCGCCAATGTAGAGGTCTCCGGTTTGGCGGTCAAAAGAGAAACGCCACGGATTTCTTAAGCCCAGACTCCACACTTGCTGCGCGCCGCCGCCGAGAAAGAACGGATTGATGATGACATTATTGCAGGCCCCTCCTGTGCCGTTGGGATCGAGGCGAAGGAGTTTCCCAAGCAACGAAAATGAATTCTGCCCGTTGTTATTCGGGTCGCCGCCATCCCCTCCATCGCCGACCCCAGCATACAGACATCCATCCAGGCCAAACGCCAGCATGCCGCCGTTGTGATT
>CBDDRH010000058.1:0-4091 GCA_965233025.1 uncultured bacterium | reverse complement strand
TTCTGCACGCAATAGCGGGCAATCTCCGACCCTACGTTAGGGGCTTGTAAGAGAGGCGTCAGATCCAGCCCCCTGGCCTTCCAATGATCGACGGCCTTGTGTATTTTTAATTTATCCACTCGTCCGACCATCTCATTGATGGTCCGGAAGCCCAGCTTGGCGATAATCTGGCGCAGTTCCTCCGCGACGAAGAAAAAGAAATTCACGATATGTTCCGGCTGCCCGGCAAATTTCTTCCGCAAGGCCGGGTCCTGTGTCGCAATGCCGACGGGGCAGGTATTGAGGTGGCACTTCCGCATCATGATACAGCCCTCGACGATCAAGGGCGCGGTCGCAAATCCGAACTCCTCGGCGCCCAACAGAGTGGCGATCGCCACGTCGCGCCCGGTTTTCATCTGCCCGTCGGTCTCCACCCGGATGCGGCCTCGCAGATCGTTCAGCACCAACGTTTGATGCGTCTCGGCCAGACCCAATTCCCACGGGACTCCCGCATACTTGATAGACGAGAGCGGAGAGGCGCCGGTGCCGCCTGAATCGCCGCTGATGAGCACCTTGTCCGCATGAGCTTTGGCCACCCCGGCCGCGACTGTGCCGACGCCTACTTCCGACACGAGCTTGACCGACACTGCCGCGTCAGGATTGGAATTCTTCAAATCGAAAATGAGCTGTGCCAGATCTTCGATGGAATAGATGTCGTGGTGCGGAGGCGGCGAAATAAGCTGCACACCGGGCGTCGCATAGCGAAACCGCGCGATGTTCTCATCGACCTTGTGGCCTGGCAGTTGACCGCCTTCGCCCGGCTTGGCGCCCTGCGCCATCTTGATCTGCAATTCTCTCGCATTCACCAAATAGTGGCTCGTGACGCCGAACCGCGCCGAGGCGACCTGCTTGATGTAGCTGTTCTTCGAATCGCCGTTCGGCAGCGGAATGAATCGAGCGGGATCTTCTCCACCCTCGCCGGTGTTGCTCTTGGCGCCCAAACGATTCATCGCGATCGCCATGGTCTCATGCGCTTCCTTACTGATCGAACCGAACGACATAGCGCCCGTGGTAAACCGCTTGACGATCTCTTTCGCCGATTCCACTTCCTCGACCGAAATCGGTTCCGGCAGGAACTTGAACTCGAGCAGTCCGCGCAGGTTTGAGCGCCGCTTGCTCTCATCGTTCACGAGCCGGGAAAACTCGGCAAAGGTCTTGGGATCGTTGGCCTTCGTCGCGTGCTGTAGCTTATAGATCGTGTCCGGATTCCAGTTGTGGTGCTCGCCCTGGATGCGGTAGTGGATCTCCCCGCCGAAATCGAGTTGCCGTATCGGCGCCGGTTCATAGGCCAGACGATGGCGCCGAAGCGTCTCTTCCCCGACCTCGAGGATACCGATCCCTTCCACGCGCGACGGCGTGCCGGTGAAGTACCGGCCGATGAGTTCACGATTCAATCCGATGGCCTCGAAGATCTGCGCACCGCAGTAGGATTGCACCGTCGAGATGCCCATCTTCGAGAAGATCTTGAGCAGGCCCTTATTGATCGCCTTGATAAACTTACCTTCCGCGGTCTGCGCGTCCAACCCCTCGGGAAAGTAGCTCTCGCGATCGAGGTCCACGATCGACTCGAACGCAAGATACGGATTCACGGCCCCGGCCCCATAGCCGATCAAACAGGCGAAGTGATGCACATCGCGCGGCTCGCCGGTCTCCACAATGAGACCGACTTCAGTTCTCGTGCAGTCGCGCACAAGATGATGGTGGACAGACGCGATGCCGAGGAGGCTCGGAATCGGCGCCCACTCTTCGTTGACCCCGCGATCACTCAGAATCAGAAACTTGTAGCCGTCTTTAATCGCCTGGGAGGCCTGCCGGCAGAGATCGTCCACTGCGGCCCCAAGCCCCTCCGGTCCCTCGGCCACACGAAAGAGCATTTTGAGCGTCTTGCTCTTAAAATGCTGGTCGGCGAGTTCACGGATCTTCTGGAGTTCGGCATTCGTCAGAATCGGCTGTTTGACCCTGATGCGGCGACAGGCCTCAGGATGCTCATCCATCAGATTCGGCTTCGGTCCGATACTGGTCGTCAGCGACATCACCAGCTCTTCGCGGATCGGATCGATCGGCGGATTGGTCACCTGGGCGAACAGCTGCTTGAAATACTTGAAGAGCAGTTGCGGCCGATCGGACAACACCGCCAACGGCGTATCCGTGCCCATCGAAGAGGTCGTTTCCTGCCCCTCCACGACCATGGGAGTGATGACCATCTTTAACTCTTCGATGGTGTAGCTAAAGGCCTGCTGGCGCTGACGAAGCGTCAGGTGGTCCGGCTGCGGCACATTACTCGGATCGGGCAACTCGTCGAGCGAAATTCGATATTCAGTCACCCACGACCGATACGGTTTGCGGCTCACGATCTCGGCCTTCACTTCCTCGTCATCGATGATGCGCCCCTGCACGGTATCGACCATAAACATCCGGCCTGGCATGAGGCGGCCCTTCTGCCTGATCTTCCGGACATCCATCGGCAGCACACCCGCTTCCGAAGCCAAAATCACCAGGCCGTCCGTCGTCACCTGATAGCGGCAGGGACGCAACCCGTTGCGATCGAGCGTCGCACCGATGAACTTGCCGTCGGTGAAACAGACCGCGGCCGGACCGTCCCAGGGCTCCTGCATCGCCGCGTGATACTCATAGAATCCCCGCCGATCGAGATCCATTTGCGGATTCGCGACCCAGGGTTCGGGAATCAGCATCATCATCGCGTGCGGCAGGGAACGGCCTCCCATGGTCAGAAATTCCACGGCATTGTCCAGACACGCGGAGTCGCTCTGCTGTTCGGAGACGATCGGAAAGAGCTTGGTCAGATCCTGGCCGAACAATTCGGAATTGAGCCGCCCTTGCCGGGCGCGCATCCAATTCACGTTGCCCTTGAGTGTATTGATCTCCCCGTTATGGCAAATGTAGCGATAGGGATGCGCCAACGGCCATGTGGGGAACGTGTTCGTGCTGAAACGGGAATGCACAAGCGCGAGCGCGCTCGCCAGGCGCTCATCCTTCAAATCCTGGTAGTACGCAGACATCTGATGCGGAAGCAACAGCCCCTTGTAAACGATGGTGCTCGCCGATAGGCTTGAAATGTAGAAATAGTCACGCCCCTGAATCGCCGATTCGCGGATGGCCGTTTCTACCCGCTTGCGAATGACATACAGCTTGCGTTCAAACTGCCCTTCATTGAAGATATCGCGGGCGATGAACACCTGCCGAATGAACGGCTCTGTGCTGCGCGCTACGACACCGATCGCATCGCTCTTGACCGGCACATCGCGCCAACCAAGAAGCCGGGCGCCCTCCTCGCCGATCATTCTGGAAAAGAGGGCCTCGCATTGTTGCCGCGCATCAGCCTGGGGCGGGAGAAACACCATTCCGACGCCATACTCCCCGGCATTGGGCAGGGAGACTCCCACATCGCCGCCAGCGCGCTTGAGGAACTCGTGCGGTACTTGAAGCAGAATCCCGGCGCCGTCTCCCGTGCAAGAGTCACAACCCTGTGCCCCCCGGTGACTCAGGCTCTCAAGAATCTGAAGCCCTTGCTGAACAATGGTATGGGATTTCTGGCCCTTGATGTTGACGACAAACCCGATCCCACAGGAGTCTTTCTCCTGTTCAGGGTCGTAGAGGCCTTGCTTCGGTGGAAGCCCGGGGATACTCATCGCTCGTATCTCGTTAAAAATGTAGGCGTGTGTCTTACCAGACGGAGGCTACACCAGAGAGGCGGCCGGGGACGGATAACTCCGTCACTCACAAGGCAAATTCCGCTCATATCCACTCCGCTCACCTTAATAGAAGCACGATTCTTCTGTCAAGATTAACTAGCCCGCATGATTCATGAAGGTTCGTCGCGAAAGCGTGCAGACGTGAAGCGAGACGGGCACTCGGAGGCGTGAAGCCCTGAGGCATACTGTTGCAGTATGTCGAAGGTCTGAACCGCGAGACTGCCCGTCACAGCCGCGTATCCACGCTTGGAGCAGAAGCTTCATGGATCATGCGGGCTAAGAGCCTGTCCGACGTTACCTTCGTGACGAGGCGAAGGAGGTGCGGACAGGTGCGAGGCC
>CBDDRH010000057.1:0-8432 GCA_965233025.1 uncultured bacterium | reverse complement strand
CGCAATCCGCTCTCCCTGTATGTATTTCTGAAGCGTCCATGCCTTGTCATAGGGGATCGGTTGCGAGAACCGAACCAGCGTACCCGATTGTGGAGTAGGTGTCCGGAGAGGATCACTCCCTTGTCCTAAGAGAACATGACTTGAGTGTGATCCATCGGCGAGACTCATGGAACAGCCTTCGGCAGCGATGGATTCTGAAGCGAGATCGTGGACTGGGCGTTCTTTCTCTGAATGGTCAGTTGTAGGATCGGCTGGTCTCCGGAAGGTCGGAGAGAGTGCCAAAAGTCTCCGAGATTGTAAATCTGATGTTGCCCAACGGTGGTAATGATGTCGCAATTCTTGAAGCCTCCGACAGCGGCCAGACCTCCCGGCTCGACATTGAGAGCCAGTACGCCGTGGTCGCCTTCTAGCCCGAAACTGGCCATGATGCTCGCGGTGACGGTGACAGGCGTGAATCCGAGGTCGGGACGGAGGACCGACCCACGGACGATCATCGACTGAATATGGGGGTATATGGCATCCATCGAAATCGCATAACTAATGGCTTGAGCAGACGGGGCGATGGCCACATTGATACCGATCACATGACCAGACAGATCGACGAGGGGACCTCCACTATTGCCTGGGTTGATGGCGGCATCAGTTTGGATCAGTCCATAGAGTGTCTCACCGTCCGGGGTGAGCACCGAACGGTCTACCGCGCTGACAACACCAACCGTGACGGTCGAGCCTCCCTTGAGGGCGAGGGGGTTGCCGATTGCGACGACCGATTCACCAATCTCAAGCGACGGAGAAGGGTTTAGTGTGGCAGGAACCAAATCCATCGCCGTAATCTTGACGAGGGCCAAATCAAGCAGAAAGTCACGGGCGACGACACGGCCAGGGGTGAGTCGACCGGTTGAGAGCCCCACCACCAGGCTCTTGATTCCCGCTACCAGGTGATTGTTCGTCAGGATATATCCGCTCTCGTCGATAATGACACCGGACCCTGACCCCGATTGGGCTTGCGTGGGAATGGTCGGCATGCCGCGCGTGAGAATAGTAACGACGGAAGGGCGTACTTTCGCGACGACCGCAGGGACCGACAGGGATTTTTCGTAAGAAGAGACTGATCCAATCGGTGGTTCAGCGTGGGCAATCAGTCCTCCAAACATCGAGGCAATGACAAGAAGAAGGAATGGAATGGTGAGGTAGCGAAAGAAGAGAAAACGCGTCTGTGTTGTGGGCACACTCGTCATGGGGGCCTCGTCTACTCGAGTCCACGCCATTGTCGCACAACTGCTCTCAGGGTGAAAGTCGTAGAACAGAAAAGGGGCGAAGATAGTCTTCGCCCCTTGCTGTTTCGTGGATCCGTGACTTACTGAATGGCGCTAAACATTTCCTTAATCTCGGGGGTTTTCAGTTTCTTGAGCGCTTTCGCTTCGATCTGACGAATCCGTTCTCTCGTCACCGAGAGGCTTTGCCCCACTTGTTCCAGCGTGCAGGCTTGATCGTGGCCGATGCCGAAGCGTAGCCGGATGACGGTTTGCTCTCGGGGTGTGAGTGTGCCGAGAATGCGTTCAAGCTGGTGCGACATTTCCGTTCGGTGCACATGGGCATCGGGTGGGACAGCTTGCAGGTCGGGGAGCAGTTCTCCAAATTCTGTACTTCCGTCACCCACCGGTTTCTCCAGGGCAACAGGCTCTTGAAAGGCCTGCACGGTTTCGTGGAGTCGCTCCGGTCTCATTCGTAGCGCCTGCGCCACTTCTTCGAGTCGAGCTGGACGGCCCAGTTGTTGCCCAAGCCGTCTCGTCACGCGAAGAATCCGGTGTGAGGCTTCAGTCTGGTGAACCGGAATGCGAATAGTCCGCGATTGATCCGCCAATGCGCGTGTGATGCCTTGGCGGATCCACCAGGTTGCATAGGTGCTGAACTTGAACCCTTTGCGGTATTGATAGCGCTCGGCCGCTTTCATCAAGCCGATATTTCCTTCTTGCACGAGATCCAGCAACGTCAGGCCGCGGCCCGTGTAATGTTTTGCGACATCCACCACAAGTCGCAGGTTGCAGCGCACCAATTCGTCTTTTGCCTGTTCGAGCACGATTCGAGCGGAGCGGAGAGTGGCCAACTCTTCCTTGAGCTGCTTGGCGATAGCAACCGGAAGCTTCTGTTGCCCCGTTCCCTGCTTGATCATTTCGGTGAGACTCTGCTGGGCCTTATCAATCGCGGTAGCTGAAAGCCCGCTCAAGCCTCTGACCATCTGGAGTGTGCGCTGCGCTTCGAGCACAGAATCCGAACGTTTGAGGCGCGGGAAGACTCGTATGGCATGGCGTAGCGCCCTCCGAATGGTGCTGGTTCCGCCATCGATCTTCTTTGCCAGCTCGACCTCTTCTTCCCTGGTCAATAGGGCGCGCTCGCCGAAAGAGCGAAAGTAGAGTGACTCCAACATAAATGGGCCGCCAGCCACGGCGGTAGGAGTCGCCGCTTTCGTTGGTTCTTCTTGTTGCTCCTCTTCGGATGTATCTCGACCGATCACATCTAAGAGGTCGCTCGCCTCGGGATCGTCGGCATCAACATCCTTTGCAATTGTGACAAGCTCTTCCGGCTCAGGGGTTGGGAATAGGTTCTCTTTCATGTCGTCGCCCCTCCTCTAGCTGTCTGATGTCTTGTTCCGTACGGTCGTGACCTCTGCAGACTTTCATTCTTCCGTTCTAGTGTATGAGAGACAGCGATCCGCCAAACGATTCATTCTGGGCTCTGCACAGCTAAGCGGTTCTATTATTCTACGCAGCAAATCCCGTGCTGGATTGTTCATAAGAACGACAGATCGCAATCGCGAGGAAATAACAGCACTATTAGAGCGCGCTAATGAGGATCTCTAAGAGAGAGTGAGGCAACATTGCCGCAGGTGTGTATGGATGGCTATAGGGCGATAGGCCCAATTGCCACACCGACTTCTGGCTCAGCCTTCATAACAGGGGACGATCGTGTCGAAGGGGAAGGAGCAAATCGCGGTGAAAGTTTTTCCCATCTCAATGGCGAAGAGTATGTGGAGATAGCGGAGCTTGGACAGTGTGCTCGTGTCGGGCATTCTCTCTGAACAGGTCTGGTTCAGAGGGTGCGCGTATTGAAATAGAGTTCGTTCGGCTCACAAATACGACATGTGGGAGCGATCCAGAAATCCGTCATCGTGTCGTTGTCTTGTTGAAAACCCGGCGCGGCACTTCTAGAATGGGCTCCGATGTCAAATTTTCAATCAGGCGAGCGCATCCACTTGGTCGACAAGAAAGGGCGGCAGTATGCCCTGACCTTGAAGGCCGGAGATCTCTATCAACTGAGCGGTCACAAAATTGCCCATGACGACCTCATCGGAAAGCCCGATGGCTCTTTAGCTACGCTTTCCGGAAACAAAACGATGTTAGCGCTTAAGCCCACGTTCGGCGACTATGTGTTGAAGATGCCGCGTGGCGCGCAGGTGTTGTATCCGAAGGATCTTGCGCTCATTCCTATGTGGGCGGATGTCTATCCTGGCGCGCGTGTGTTCGAAGCGGGAACTGGTTCCGGAGCATTGACGATGGCCCTCTTGCGCGCTGTAGGCCCGCGAGGTTTGGTGGTGACTTACGAAGCGCGTGAGGATTTCGCGCGCACGGCGTTGATGAACATTGAACGGTACATGGGCCCGGTGCCGAATCTCATCCCGTTTCGCCGGAATGCGTATGAGGGTGTCAGCTTGCTCGACGATGGTCTGCCGTTCGATCGTCTTGTCCTCGATCTTCCTGAGCCCTGGCAGGTGGTGCCGCATGCCGCACAGGCGCTTCGCTCTGGCGGCATGTATGTGAGCTTTGTTCCCACCGTCCCTCAAGTGGTGCAGACGGTTGAGGCCCTTGAGCGAGCGACGGTCTTTGGTATGATCGAAACATTTGAAACCCTGTTGAGGACCTGGTCGATTCAGGGCCGGAGCGTACGGCCGGATCATCGGATGATCGCACATTCCGGCTTCATTACGGTGGCCAGGAAAATCGAGTCTGGATTGTGGTCCGTGGCTCAGGCTGTTGAGTCTGTAGATGAGGCTGCCGATATTCACGAAGAGCGAGAGGATCACGCGCAATGAATCGATTGCGTGGCAAGGTTGCGGTCGTGACGGGAGGCAACGCGGGTATCGGTGAAGCGATCGCGAAGGCCTTTGCGCGGGAAGGGGCATCGGTTGTGATTACGGGAAGACGGCAAGGGGAGCTGGACCGGGTCGTCAATGATATCGTCAAGGAGCAGGGCAAGGCTTTTGCGATTGCCGGATCGGTTACAGATGAATCCCACGTTCAGGAGACAGTGCGTCGGACTGTGCAGCAGTTCGGACAGCTCGATATCCTCGTGAATAATGCGGGAGTAGGCGACTTTGGGAAGCGCCTGCATGAGATTGATGATGCAACCTGGGCGCAGGTCATGGACGTCAATCTGACCGGGGTGTTCCGCATGACGCGAGCCGTTTTGCCTCAGATGTTGACGCAGGGGAAGGGCGCGATCGTCAATATCTCCTCCGTCGCGAGCTTGCTCGGACTTCCCACATTGCCGGCCTATGCTGCCTCCAAGGGGGCGATTGATGCCATGACCAGAGCCCTAGCGGTCGACTACGCTAAGGAGGGCATTCGCTGCAACGTGGTGAATCCCGGACTCATCGATACGCCGATGGCCGCTCCGCTGATGAGCAACCCAGAACAACTGAATCCCATTCTGTCGCACTATCCAATCCGTCGAGCCGGGAAACCAGAAGAGGTGGCTAATATGGTTCTCTATCTGGCCTCCGATGAGGCAGCCTGGGTCACGGGTGGAACCTTTCCTATCGATGGAGGAATGACAGTTTCGTGAAGAGGCGTTCCATGCGAGAGGGGAATGTCGCACGCATGGCGATGGGTGCCTATCAGTTGGCTCGAAGATGCAACAGAAATTGTGACGGCTCGAATCGATGGACATCAACGCACATACTCAGTTCTGCGGTGTGATCGGCAATCCAGTCGAGCACTCACTCTCCCCCGCCATTCACAACGCCGCATTTCAGAAGCTTGGGTTGAATTTCGTCTATCTGGCCTTCCGCGTGGAAGCGATCGGCGATGCCGTCAAGGGTCTTCGCGCCCTGGGAAGCTTTCGCGGCGCCAGTGTGACGATCCCCCACAAGGTGACGGCCGTTCCATTTCTTGACTCCATCGAGCCGACCGCACGTCATATTGGCGCGATCAATACCATTGTGGCTGCGGGCGGGATCCTCACAGGGTATAACACCGATGCGACCGGCGCCTTGCGCGCGCTTCGTGAGAACTCGGTTGTTTTGAAAGGGCGTCAGGTTGTCATGCTCGGGTCCGGAGGCGCCGCCCGCGCAATTGCGTTCGCACTTGGGTCAGAGACCGGGATCGACCGTTTGACCATACTAGGAATCGACGGTCAGGAACGCACAGCCTTGGCCCGGGATCTTCAGTCAAAGACAGGGATGACCGTGCAAGACTCGCCTCTTGATGAGGGGACGTTACGAAAGGTACTCCCGGATGCTCATGTGTTGATTCATTGTACCCCGATGGGTATGTCACCAAAAGTGCATGAGACTTCTGTGCCGGCCTCGTTACTCCATACAGGACTGACGGTCATGGATATCGTCTATAACCCTCGGGATACCCGGTTGTTGAAGGATGCGAAGGCAGCAGGATGTTGCACGATTCCCGGGATCGAAATGTTCCTGCATCAAGCCGCGGCGCAATTCGAACTCTGGACCAATCAGGCCGCTCCAACCGACGTCATGCGCGCGGTCTTGGAGTCCCGCTTCTCATGAACATTGTGCTGATTGGCTATCGGGGGACCGGCAAGAGTACGGTGGGCAGGCTGCTTGCGACACGATTAGGATACCAACTCGTGTCAACTGATGCAGAGATTGTCAAGCGCGCACAGCGTACAATTCCTGAAATCGTCGCCCAACAGGGATGGGACTGCTTTCGCGATCTGGAGTCCGAGATCTGCAAGGAACTCTCCAGTCGCGACCACCTCGTAATCGATACCGGTGGTGGGGCTATACTTCGCACGCAGAATCTCGAAGCGTTGAAAAAGAATGGCACCGTATTGTGGCTGACGGCCTCTGTCGAGACGATTGTGAAACGAATTGGCAGTGATAATCAGCGCCCCTCGTTGACGGGGACCAAGTCGTTCGTCGACGAAATTCAGGACGTATTGCAGGAGCGGGCACCTAAATATCAAGCCGCTGCAGATCACGTCATCGAGACCGACCATCGATCAATCAATCAACTGGTTGAGACGATACTTACCTTGATGTGAGCAGGTGCGATCACTTTTACCGTTCTCTCGAGACCAGGGCCTGAGGCCATCTCGTCCTTGACAAGGTCTCCTTGGAAGTGTTTCAAGTAGCGCGAATGCGCCCGTAGCTCAATGGATAGAGCATCGGACTTCGGATCCGAGGGTTGGGGGTTCAAGTCCCTCCGGGCGCACCATATATCAATTAGCTACGAACGGAAAGCTAGCTCCTACGACATCATGTAGAAGCAGTGTAGAACACAGGCACACAAAAATGGTCGGCCCCTGGAGAGGACTGGCACTACTGAACGATCCGCTACCCATAACCGGACTCACCTCCAATGACGACTCCTCCCCAGGCCCCAAACCTCCAAGACGATCGATGGGGCGACTATGTCCCCTGGTTCCTACGTCACCCTGACTTTGCGATTCTGGGCCACTTCGACATATTTTTTGATCGCGTGGCGCATCGGCTCAAGCAAGTCGTCAACCGTAACGAGGCGGGATTCTCCAATATCACAGACCTGGGGGCTACCATCGAGAGTGACAGTCACCGGTGTATTAGGTTCAGCGACGAAGCTCTGGCGGGTCAAATCGAATCTTATTTTACACCCACACGGATTGCGAGCGAAGCGGACGACTTAACGAATCGCGACCCTGTTGTCGTAGAGGTCACCAATTGTTACGCCGCACTCCTCAAACAGCTTGCCCAAAAGAAGGAATTCACGGGTATCCCGGATCCCTCGTTAGGGCTAGGTGGTCACTTCTCTCATTTGTTAAAGATGGCACAAATCGAGGCGAGTCCGGAAGCCAGAGAAGCGGCCGTAAAACGGGATAAAACCCGCTCAGTGCAACGAGAAATTCATTATAGGGGGTTGGTCTTAAAAAGACTCACTGTGCTGGAATCCGTGTTGCGCCTTGTTAAGGCAAGGCCCGCCTTCCCAGAGCTCAGGGGCAATCTCCGCAAGTATCTCGCTGAGGCTCAGATCATGCTCGATATTGCGGAGACGGACGGACGGATTGTTCCGATGGAGGAGCCTCTTCTACAGAAAGAAGTCATCGACCGTCTCCTGCCCAGATTAGCGAATCGTTTTCCACAACAGGAAAGGGATCTGGTGAAGGCTTATCACGATCTCGTCCAAGGCGGTGATACCGACGCGATCTTTGTACTTGCCATAAAGGCCCTAGAGGAAATAGCCAGGAAGGTTTCTGGAAGGCCAAAGCTAACGTTGGATGACCACAAGGACCTCAAAGCGGCCTTTCCAAATTTGCATGCCACGATATACACCACAATCACTAAGCTCGCCGCCCATCGAGGCGATAAAGGAGCACACGGCCGCCAAGGACCGCCACAGCACGAAATGCGCTACCTTCTATTCTCGATCTGCAATGTGGCCCTGCTCTTTCTCGACTACCCTGCTCCCACGACACCCGCCTCGGCATCATAGGGATCCCATCGCGTTTGCCCGTCGAAGCCTTGCCTAACCCAGCCGCCTATGCTAGAGACAAGTCCTATCCGCTGCAGGGGACGGCTGATCGCCGCCCCCAAGCGTCACGTTGGACCCTCGCATGACAATCACCCCCGCACAACTTCTCGCTGAAGTGGAAGACGTCCTGCGGACCATGCCGCCGAAAGATACACTTCATCACCGAACGCCAGAAATATATGCGTGGTTCGGGAGGGCCTCGGCAGTCGTCCACGAATGGGATTCAAACTTAGGCTCGACTTTCGATACGGACACCGCAAAGGTTCATTCCATCATGGGTAGGGACCAATCCAGCGGGGTTTCCGGTGTAATCATCATGCTCCAACGAGCTCGGCACGATATCCGCCTCAGAACGGTCGGCCCACTGACTGTCGCGGTCGGCCAAGGTGCCGTGTTTGACTACTTTGACGAGGTACGCAAGGTCATCGAACCGGCGAAGACCGACCTGTTGTTTGTTGATCCGTACCTTGACGCAGAGTTTGTCACCCGATATTTGCCGCATGTTTCGAAGAGCGTTACGGTTCGGCTTCTGGCACGCGAATCTCTACCAACGCTGTTGCCTGCGGTCGCCCTCTTCCGTCAACAGAACAACCTGATGGTCGAAGTGCGCTCCGCAGCAGGTTTCCACGATCGGTACGTCTTTGTGGACAAACTCTCCGGCTATCAGTCGGGCGCGTC
>CBDDRH010000056.1:0-40319 GCA_965233025.1 uncultured bacterium | reverse complement strand
GCGTCACATGCTGGGCCTCGCGCTAGCCGTGGTCTTCCCCATTCTGCTACCCCTCCTATACCACCACTATGTCGGACCGCTGAGCTTTGCCATTCAATTTGCCGCGACGTTAATCATCGCTCTGATCGGAAGCATCGTGCTTTATTTCACCTATCGATCCTCGGCTCAGAACGAACCGTAACACCTGACGTCGAACCTGTCTCCCATCACCTGTCTTGGGTATTCCAGCGACACATGAGTCGTTTCCTGCCGGGCAATACCCCAATGGCATTAGCTCTCAGGTCACCCGCCTAAGCCCGCGCCTTCCCCGTTCACCGGCACCGGGCCAGGGCGTGATGGTCGTCGATCGTCATCCGGATCGTAATCTTCCCGTGACCACTGATCGACCAGTGGGTGAGAGCCTCCCCGTCGAGGGTTACGTAGAGTAGATCGCAAACTAGTGCATTGCAAATTGCAAGTGACTGTGCTACAGTATTTCCCATGTCTCAGCATTCTCTTCATAAGCAGGTGGCGCGTAGTAACAAACGACTTTCAACGATGGAATGACCGAATGAAATTTGAACGATCATCCTGCCCAATCACCAATGTCCTGGATATCCTCGGAGACAAGTGGACCCTTTTGGTTATTCGAGATCTCGTATTGGGCAAAAGACGTTATCAGGAATTCATGGCCTCTCCGGAAAGCATGGCCTCAAATATCCTTGCGAACAGACTGAAAAGATTGGAGGCGGGCGGCCTTGTGACACGACGGGCCTACCAGGGAAATCCAGCCCGCTACGAATACTTCCTGACTAAGAAGGGAAAGGGCCTAGAGCCGGTATTGGAGGCGATCCTCGTATGGGGGAAGAAGCATTACCCTGGCACGAAGAAATTCCCTCGCGTCGAGCACCGCTAAAGGCTATTCACATTGGCGCCGGCTGAACTCTTCACCTGGCAAGCGACCGGATAAATAGCAACGGGGTGTTCTGGTAAGAGTAGGAGGACTCACAGATGGATCATTAGCCTCTAAAGAATCGACGTAAATGTTCGGATATCGAGGAGATTCTGGATCTCCGTTTTCCGGACAAACCCAACACAAATGGTGTCCAACACACGAGGAGGGATGAGATATGCCACTGTGGAAAGTCTATCATCCGGTCGGAGCGTTCACGGCTGAAGATAAAAAGAAGTTGGCCAAGCAGGTTACGGAAGTGTATGCGCGTATCCCGATCCCAAAGTTCTATGTGGTGTTCGTTTTCGAGGAGGTACCCAAAGACTCCTGCTTTGTCGGTGGCGAGCCGCATAACAAATTTGTCCGGTTCAAGGTCGACCATATTGCCAGGACGTTACCTGGTCCGGTCATCAGAGAATGGTGGATCAGGACACTTGATGAAGTCATCGCTCCCTTCGTAAAAGCCAAGGGGTATGATTGGGAGATTTCCGTTGACGAGACACCGTTTGATCTGTGGTCTCTTCAAGGGGAACTTGCTCCGCCGTTTGAATCTGTGGCTGAGAAGCGGTGGGTGAAGGAAAATAAGGCTAGTCCCTATACCTTGGCGGAAAAACTTCCTGTCAGTCTCATGCTCGCTCCCGGAATAGCGGACCGTTAGATTTCGGCTTAGTTGGCCGTGAGCATTGCGAAAAGTCGCACCCAAGAGAGATGACGGCCAACATGGCAACGTCATCTCTCTTGGGACAAATTCTTACCTCTTCCGCCAAGATACAGTTAAACGCTCTTCGTACTTGGCTTCTGATGTATCCAGGTGAGAGGAGCAGTTGTCTCGGCAAGGTAGGCCTGCCCGAATCCCAAAACTAAGTGCGCGTCCTGTAGCCGCAGTTCCCAGAGTGCAAAATCTGCAAAGCCAAACATCATGGCCGATTGAGGAAAGCGAGCCAGATACCGCGCCTTCACTTCAAAGTAGTCCGGTGCCTCGACATTCAACTTCGCTGCCTCGCCCTGAAGATTCATCCGGCGTAAGGATAACGGGTTCTTCCCGGGCAGATCCACCTCCGAGACAAAGAGCCCCACGCGAGGGTCGCGCAAGAGATGTTCGGTATGCAACGCCAAGCGGCTCACATGAATGTAGGCGCGCGTCCAGTGTTCTCCAAAGACATAGGGCACATGCGACCCAAACGGCCGCCCCTCTCTGAGTGTCAGCAAAACCCCTGTACGAACCTCCTCGGCTAGCTTGACCCAAGCAGCCTGAACGTCATCATTCGACAGCGCCGCAGAGATCGCCATAAAGGCATCCTTTCCGTCTCAGTACAAAAAGTGGCCCGAGGCCATCATATGTGTGGTCCGGCTAATTGATCTGGTGTGTTCTGTTTATCTGGGTGGACAAGTAAGAAGGTACTCCTTATTTCGAGGGACGAGAAAAAATGATCTCACCCGTATATCCTCCGGCAGACACATTTTTTACAGGCCGAACTCTCCGCCCTGAAGGCGCTGGATGAAACCTGCCGTGAGCTTAGCAAAATACTTGGGGTTGCTGCTCATGGTCTCGCTGCTCGTGAGCGCTGGCTGTGCAACCTCGTCGAAGCAGACGCCTGTACCCGTAGGACAGCACTGCAACATCGTGTGGGACAAGACGAACGATCCCAAGGTCACCTTGTATCAGGTTACCGTGACCGACGAAAGCAAGCAGGGAAAGAAAACAGTACGTTTCATCCCCGCAAACAACACGCAGATGTCCTGCAAAGACGCGGGCGCCGACCATGAAGGAACGTGGGACGTAACCGTACAATCCTATTACGACAAATCAATGTGTGGCCCTTCCACCGAGGTCATACGTATGCATATCACCGCCAAGTAATCGCGCCACTCGGTATCGTCTTCCCTGTCCGGACAAACCCACACACCAGACATTCTGGCCGAATCTCACCAGTCTCGCGCGTTTCAGCTTTCACATCTTACGTTTTACATCCCCGGTAATGCTGAATGATTTATTTTCGAGAAGAGTGTATCCTCTGATCGTGAACGTAGTGTGAATGCCAGCCGCCAGTACTCGGGGAAACGGGCGGTGGTTGAGTCGCTCAATGAGAGGGAGGCAGACACCCTCTCCATGACATCACGCAGAAGGGAGACTCCAATGAAGAATATATGGATCGCACTGGGACTCTGTTTGTCGGTGGTCGCTGCAGGTTGTGCGAGCGAGAAGGCCGAAATCAAAGAAGACCGATTGACCGTCGGGAAGGTCCAAGGAGAGATTAAAGTCGGCATGGCGGCGTCCCAGGTCGCAGAACTCCTTGGCTCTCCGAATATCGTGACGACGGATGAGAAACGGCGCGAAGTTTGGATGTACGACAAAGTCTCGACCGACCGAGTGGATACAGCCAGCTCTTCCTTTGCGGGCATCATCATCCTGGGCGCCAATTCACGCAGCAGTTCCAGTTCGCAGCGCCAGCGCACCCTCACCATCATTATCAAGTACGACGAAGAGAAGAAGGTTCGCGACTTTGCCTACAATTCCACGCAATTTTGAGCGGCCGATCACAGGGCGACGAGGCAGCGTAATACGGGTCGCGGTCTGCCTGGCTTCACTTGCGATGTTGACCGGGTGTGTCACTCACACAGAGCCAGCCGAGTTATTGCTGTTGACGGCGGAGGCGCCCAAGCACCGGGCAATGCAAACCCGGTTCTTTGAGACACCCAATGAAAAGGAACTGTTGTCGGCGTCGGCCGCCGTGCTCCAAGACCTCGGCTTTCAAGTTGAGGAGAGCGTGCGCGACGTCGGCTTCCTACGAGCGACGAAAGAACGGAGCGCACGGGAATACGGACAATATATCCAACGAGGTCTATTCTTAATCCTCTCACTCGGGAAACTGCTCAACCCAGTGGATCTGCACCAGAAAATCGCGGCGGGATTGATCACCAGACCACTCAACCAAGCCGCCACTAGACAAGAAGTCCGAATCGTGTTCTATCGCATCGTGTGGAAAGGCGACGGACAAGTCGATCGCCAATACATTCCGCCGGGCCAACAGTATATGGAAATGATCCGCGATCCGGAAATCTACCAGCAATTCTTCGCCAAGCTCTCCAAGGCCGTATTCCTGGAAGCGCATACCATCTGAACGTGAGAAGACGAGGACGTATGACCGACAAGCGATGCATCATAGGGGGAATCGTGCTCATGGTCGGAAGCCTCTTGCTCCACGGCTGTTCCACACCGGAAACTCCGAAGGATCTTCTGGCGCCGACCGACGCACAACTGAAGATCCGCAGTATGCAGACGCGCGCCTTCGACATCACAGACCGGAATGTCGCCATACGCGGAGTGATCGCGTCGCTGCAAGATCTCGGATTCATCATCGAGCGGGCCAACGAACCGCTCGGACTCGTGACAGCCGCACGATTCGCCGAGCCTAACTATTACGACGTCATCAGCATCACCGTCACCGTGCGTCAGGACACGAAGAGCCGGCTGACCATTCGTGCAAATGCCATCTACAACAACAAGCCCATTGACGATCCCAAGGTGTATCAGAATTTCTTTGCGTCCCTCGAGCGCTCGTTGTTTCTGACGAAGGAGTAAGAAATTCCCACCATGGCGTCCCTAACCCTGAAACATGCCGCCACACCCTGCGCTGTGGGCGCCGCACTCCTCTGTGCGCTCCTCATTCAGGGATGTTCACCCTATGAATCGAGGCACCAGAACCAATGGAACTCTCGGGATCAGATCTGGCTGTCGGAATCGAGCCAGCTCAAAGTTCGGGCCGCACAAACGCGAGCGTTTGACACTACAGACCGCCGGCGGATGTTCGAGGCCATCATTTCCACCATGCAGGACCTGGACTTTAACGTGGAATTGCTGGATGAAGAGTTGGGAATCATCTCCGGAAAGAAATTTATCGAGGCCGAAGAATCCCAAGGCACGGACCCGACTTATCTCTTATATCGCCCTGATACACTCCTTCTCCTCACTCGCAATATCCATGCGTGGGGGCCATTCCAGCACCGCAGTAATCTTGTGCGTTTCACCGCTACGATCCGCACCCGCGGGGCGTCTCAACTCATCGTCCGGACCAGCGCGCAATTCTACCTGCAGGCCGTCGAAGAACCAGGCCCGTATCAACAATTCTTCCGCGCGCTGGAACAAGCGCTCTTCCTGCAGGGCCGGTCGGTGGAATAACTCACATACCGTAATTCCACATTAGCAATCAACTTCCAACACCTCCTGCACAACCCCGGCCCTTAATCCAGAAAAGCAACACTTCCGTCTCCCATTCGTTCGTATCTACGCCTCCTGCATGCGGACGAACTGGCGCGCCTCAATAAGATCCTTTCTGATACAGAGCCGCTTCTCAAGTAACAGATGCTCCAGCGCCGCAATCCTGGCGGTCATCTCCGGCAACACGATATCAACCTGCTCACGCAAATCCTGAAGTTGACGGCTCAGCGTCGAATCCCCTGGCTTCGCAACAGATCCCTTCTTCGCCGAACCAACCGCTCGACCTTGTACCATCTTCCGTGGAACAATTCTCTTGATTGACATGGGTCCCTCCAGATTGAACATACTCCTCCGCTCGGCGTTGCGGAGTTCGTTGCCTTCCTCTGCAACCAGATCAGCTCTCCAATCTCCTCCCCTCCTCCAGGTTTCACCTTTTACGGTTCACGTTCCCCAAAAGGTAAGGTGATTTCTCCAGGGGAAACCGGTATTCTTTACCGCCAATGAATGTGCCGGATGCGTATTGTCTCGCCGGGAATAAGAAAGGACATCCATGAGCTCGATACCAGGAAACTCCCCATCGAGTCAATTTAGGAAGCTTCTCCTCTCTGAGCAATTGGAATTCATCTGTGAAGCCCACAACGGACTCAGCGCAAAAATCGTTCAAGAGGCCGGCTTTCGAGGCATTTGGGCCAGCGGCCTCTCCATTTCCGCACAATTCGGCGTCCGTGACAACAACGAGGCCAGCTGGACCCAGATACTTGAGATGCTGGAATTCATGTCCGACGCGACCACGATTCCGATTCTCCTCGATGGCGACACAGGATACGGCAACTTCAATAACATGCAGCGACTCGTTCGCAAACTAGAGCAACGCCACATCGCCGCGGTGTGCATTGAAGACAAACTTTTCCCCAAGACAAACAGCTTCATCAAGGGTGGCGCCCAGCCCCTTGCTGACATGCAGGAGTTCTGCGGCAAGATCAAGGCAGGCAAAGACGCGCAGACCGATTCAGACTTTTGCATCATCGCCCGAGTGGAGGCCTTCATTTGTGGTTGGGGACTCGCGGAAGCTTTACGACGCGCCGAAGCCTATCATCAGGCGGGGGCAGACGGCATCCTCATTCACAGCGCACTGTCGGTGCCCGATGAAATCCTGGCGTTCAAACAGGAATGGGGGAATCGATGCCCCGTCGTGATTGTGCCAACCAAATATTACGCCACGCCGACCGATGTGTTTCGACAGCACGGATTTTCAATGGTGATTTGGGCCAATCACATCCTCCGGGCTGCCGTGGCCGCTATGCAAAAAACCGGGCGTACCCTCAAGGAACAGGAGCACTTACTCTCCGTTGAAGACAAAGTCGCGCCAGTCTCCGAAATCTTCCGGTTGCAAAATGCCGCGGAACTGCAAGAGGCCGAAGACCGGTATCTTCCCCGAAGCGCCGAAGACACCTGTGCCATCGTGCTTGCCGCATCCCGCGGCGATGAATTGGGGGAACTCACCGAACAGCAACCAAAAACGATGGTCAACATCCAAGGCGCACCCATCCTTTCCCATATTGTCGACGCCTACAACGCAGTGGGAATCAAAGATATCGTCGTGGTCCGGGGGTATAAGAAGGAAGCCGTCAACCTGCCCAACCTGACCTATGTCAATAATGAAGACTTTGCAGAAACCGGCGAACTGGACTCTCTCTTGAAAGCCCTCCGATCCCGAAAAGGACCGGCCAAATATACGATCGTTTCCTATGGCGACGTACTGTTCAATAAATATATTCCCCAATCTCTCTGTCAAGAGAACGATGACTGTGTCATCTTCGTCGACAGCAACTGGCAGGAACAGACCAGCTATACCCGCCTCGGCGGGTTTACCGAGTGCACCATTCCCAATTCGCGAAGGGCCTTCAACGCCAAGATCTATCTCAAGCAATTGGGAGACAATCTCTCCAAAGAATCCATCCACGGGGTCTGGATGGGGTTTCTTAAAGTTTCGCCTGGCGCAGCCAGCCACATCGCCGGCATCGTCGCGGAACTCCTGGCCAATCCGGCCAACAGAAAGACCGGCATCCCCCAGCTCCTTCAAGAACTGTTAAAACGGCAGTATCCCGTCCGTGTCCTCTATACAGTCGGGCATTGGCTCGATATCAACAGCATTGAGGATGTGGTTCAGGCGGGAAACTTTTAAACACGATTCATCTGGTCTATCTGGTTGGTCTGGTTTGTTTGGTTTTGATCAATGAGACAAACAAAATACACCCGCAATCCAGAGAAACCGCCGCGTCGCGCTTTTCCCGGAAGCCTCCATGCCTCGCATATGCCAGATATCAGTAATTGCAGCAGAACTATTCATGAATCATGCGGGCTAGTTGGACAGCGTGTAGACCGAAGCGTATGATGACTTGTCAGATATGATCCGGCGGGCACGCTGCATCATACTAACAGGGAGAACCGAGCCATGGCTTCGGTACTTTCCTACTCCGCCACTTCTTTCCACTTCCCCAGCGATCCAAACGACCAGCTAACTCAATCGCCTCGCGCAAATCACGGCTTCCACTCCCCTCACCATTTTCCTGACTCCATCTCGACGATCGAACTGATCCGCCTGCTCATCGTTATGATTATGAACCCTCTTATCCGCAACGCACCTCACCCCTTCATGGAACCGCGACGAATGACGCCGACCGGTCTACGAGGAAACCAAGGAGGTTTCTATGGCATCCTCCAACAAGTTTCAGCGGGGAGTTCTTATATTCGTGTTCGCATTGGGTGTTGCCGGCTTCGTCGGGCCGAGCGGCGCGGCGACGGAAGGAACAGCCGTAAGTCTGCCCGTCGAAATGGTGGCGGACTATCTCTACGCCGTGATTGAAGCGGATCGTGAGGTGTATACCAGGCACGTCGTTGAACGGATGCAGATCAAAGGAGTGGTCGTGGCCTCGGAGAACTGGGAAGAGAAGAATACGTTGCCTCTCCCAGCTCAATTCCTGATGGAGTCGGGTCGCATCATGGCAAGAAAAGGCCTCGGCGTACAGCATCGATTAATCAGCCTTTGGCCGATCAACAAACGGAATATCGCCTCAAGCGAGTTTGAGAAAATCGGCATGGGGACTATTCTCACTCATCCGACAAAGCCCTATACCGGTTTTGTGAAGGAAGGCGGAGCCCGTTACTTCCAGGCGGTCTATCCTGACCTTGCTGTAGCCCAGGCGTGCATCGGCTGTCATAATTCCCATCCGGACAGCCCCAAACGGGACTTCAAGATCAATGATGTCATGGGGGCGATAGTAATCAGTATTCCGGTGAAATAGATCCAAACAGCAGAGGACTATGGCGCGGCCTAATTCCCAAGGTTATGTTTGGTCTCTTCCTAATAGTCCTACGTATTTCCGAGCTGGCTATCTCGCCACCTGCTCCGGAGTGCCTATTATGATATTGTTAATACAACCATTGTTTTGGGGAGGGTGCCATGGCCAAAATTTTAGTGATTGATGATGAGCAGGGTATCCGGAACCTCCTCGACACGCTACTCAGTCGGAAGAGGTATGACGTTGTACTTGCTGACAGTGGGCAGAAGGGCCTGGAACTCTTTCGCCGAGAGCGCCCCGATGTCGTGGTCCTTGATCTGAAAATGCCTGAGATGGATGGACTCACAGTCTTGCGGCAGATCCACAGTGTCGAACCTGGGAAGCCGGTGATTATTCTGACAGGAGCAGGAACTGCCGAGGCGGAACAGCAAGTCCGGGCACTTGGGGTAACCGAGTACGTCGAAAAAGAGTTCTCCCTACATCTCCTGGGAGATTCTCTAAAGCGCCTTCTCAACCATCCAGACCCTTCGGCATAGCTGGCGACTCCATCGTTCACGAAGCGGCCACGATATCTTTCAAGACGTCAACGTGAATTACCGGTCCATTCTCATCATTGACGACAACGAGCCGGTCCGTGTCTTCCTTCGGAAGGTACTGGAAGAGGCCGGGTACAGCGTCACGGAGGCGGCCAATGGTCAGAAAGGGCTCCGCCAATTCCAACAGACCCCTAGCGCTCTCGTGATAACAGACTTACTCATGCCCAACATGGACGGTCTGGAGGTCACGATGGCCTTGCATCGTGAATCGCCAACCGTAAAAATTATTGTCCTCTCCGGCGGGTCAGGAGAGAGTGACTTTCTTGATGCAGCCAAGCTCTTGGGCGCGCATCGAACGATGAAGAAGCCCGTCATCATCACGGAATTACTTCAAGCCGTGCAGGAGGAGCTACAGGAAGGTTCGCCACTCAACGAGCACGGGCCACAAGAAAAGCAAAGATCGACGTAGCAGGCCGCGCACTGGCTACGGAAGACTTCAGATTCTAAAACCGTTTCTTTCCCAGAGACGCCGAGCGCCAGGCCATAAAGCAAAGACTCCCCATCCCGTTGTTTTTCCTTACCCCACTAAGCCCAGAACGTCGGACTCGCGGACGAGCACGAGTTCCTTACCGTCCAATTCGACATCGGTTGTTCCGTATTTTTCGTATAGAACCTGATCGCCCGGCTTCAGAACCGTGGGCCTGAATACCTTTTCCTCTTTCTTTTTGGGTTTAGTGCCCGGTTTCTTTTCCAGCATTTCCCAGCGTCCTTTCCCCACAGCCAGGACTTTTCCTTCAACTGGTTTCTCCTTGGCTGTGTCGGGGATGACTAACCCCCCGGTGGTCTTTCCCTTGGCCTCCGATGGCTCAATCAGTGCCCAATCCTGTAGCGGTTGCATTCCCATGGTGATTTCTCCTTCTGTTTCCGATCCTGTGTGAAAGCTTTGTTGAGGCTTCTTTTCTGACGTTCTCTACCGCATAAAACTCGTGCAGTGGAGGAATGGGGTTGACTGGCCGTTGGTTCCAGGGTCAGCAACAGGCTACGTCGTTCTGTAGATGGCGTCAACTCGGTGGGGGGCTCGGAGCTGAAACGGAGGCGGGGTGGCAGAGCCCTTCGCTCCAGCGCCTCCCAAATGACCCTTTCGACTTTGTCAGACGGAATCATTCAGGAGTTCCTTCCAGGCCCGCATTATTCATGAATGCTTCTGCTCCAATCGCTGATGCCTGCTCAAACGAGCCGGGCGAAAAACGCACGATGGGCAGAGACATGGCTCACATATCATGCGAGTCGTACACACGGTGATTCATGCTGTGTGGGAGGAGAAACTAGCGGTCAGCTACTAACAGAATCAGCTTGCGGTGATTTCCAAAAACAGTTACTGACATCGTCTCAGGTTCTGAACTAGTCATATCTTCTTGCCCATGGATCCCCTCCTTGCAGCTTGACAAAGTGGTTGAGGCGAATGCGATCCTTCTCCTCCATCCCAATAAACTCAACGCCGAATCGGGGACCCTCGGCCCAGCATACTGCCGCCCGAGATACGCGCATTGACGGCTCAGATTCATCAAAGGAGAAGCGCAGTTGGAGATATTCTCCTACTTTGACCGCTACGGAGCTTTCTACTAAGCAGCCACGGCCCGACATGTTAAGAATATTCCCCTCGCCCACCTGCATGCCACTTGCAAGGACAATGGAACACTGGAGCGCAATGCGCTCACTCGACCGAGCTTCTCCGATCTGTTTCTGGCTTGAACCCATGGTGTGGCCCTCCTTCGAGCTCTCGCGGGAAACCTCACAGCTGGTGGCGACGACGCAGGATGCTGCGTTGCGCACACCCTCGTCTTATTGAGAACGCCTATCCACTTCGAACCCTCCGCAAAAGACCTGACAGAGTTACCTCCGAAGGGGGGCGGCGCTTCGTGAATATGATCGATATTTAGTAGGAGCAGAATGTATCGGTTAGCGTCCCCGCAGACGTAGTTGGAATGGGCGACGTCAGCGTCTGAGAGCTAGCACTTCAACCTGCTTCCGGAGGGTTGATTCGTGTTCGCGACAGATGCCATGTGTGGCCATTGTACAAGTGCTGGATTCATTCTCACGAATCTGCACCTGCTTCCCCTCTTGTTCGCACCATGCACAAAGAACCTTCATGTTATCTCCTAAACTCAATGCTGATTTGGGTGAACTCTCTGCTACAAGATCGATGAGCAAGGCCGATGCCAAGTACACGGTCGTGAAAACGATAGACTGACTGGGTAACTGTGAGCCTGCAAACCAAAGCAATATGCAGCTTCGAAGGGAAATGGCTACATTCAGACAGAAGAGTCGATCTAATTTACTGAGGCCGGATAACGATTCCAGAAACCATTTCGGCCAGATCGGTCGGTGATCGAGTGACCGGTGATTCAAGAGCCAGCAACGCGTTACATCGTTCTGCAGACAGCGTTCACTCGTAACGGGTATAACACTGCGCTTCAGTCATCCACTGCAACAGCCGAAGCCATTGAGGGGTAGTCTCCACTTCGCGTGTCATCTCAATTTCCTGCTTCATTTTCAAAGATAGCCTGGTTAAATCTAATTAGAGCGTATCGGATGAGCACATTCCTATCGTGCGCATTGCGCGAGCACAGAACCAACAGGCTGCCCGCTTCTCCCCTACCCGTAGTTTTCTCCTTTGCCAGATGCTAAAACATCCCCTGATACTTCAAGATAGTATCTTGCTTGGTGTTTCGAACTAGAGAAGGAACATCTATGTCTTTGCCGACTGAGAAGTCGTTGTCCGATGAATTGGCCCGCGAAGTGGCGCGGCGACGCACGTTTGCCATTATTTCGCACCCGGACGCAGGGAAAACCACGCTGACTGAGAAGCTCCTCTTATACGCCGGCGCAGTGCACCTGGCCGGGGCTGTGCATGCGCGATCGCACCAGCGCACATCGAAGTCAGACTGGATGGAGTTGGAACAGGCGCGTGGAATTTCAATCACCTCCACCGCGCTGCAATTCGATTATCAGGGTGTGCGGGTGAATCTGCTCGACACGCCAGGCCACCAGGATTTTAGCGAAGACACCTACCGCACCCTCATGGCAGTGGATAGCGCGGTTATGGTGCTCGACTGCGCCAAGGGTATCGAGCCTCAGACCAAGAAACTGTTTGCTGTCTGTCGCAAACGCAACATCCCGATCATGACCTTCATCAATAAGATGGATCTGCCGGGCCGCCATCCGTACGAACTCCTTGAGGAGATTGAGCAGACCCTGGGCATGACGGCGGTCCCCTTCAATTGGCCCATCGGAGAAGGGTCGGGGTTTCAGGGGCTGTACGACCTTCAGCAACCTCAAATCCTATTTTTTCAACGGACGTTGCATAACCAGCGACGAGCGCCGATGCGGGTGGAGACATTTCCCCACCCACGCCTAGCTGAGACGCTCGGAGAGGCCTATGGTCCGTTACAAGATGAGATTGCCTTGCTGACCGGTGCCGGCACGAAGTTCGATCGCGACCGCTTTCTCGCCGGCCAACTCACGCCGGTCTTCTTCGGGAGCGCGCTCACAAATTTCGGCGTCGAACCCTTTCTGAACGGCTTCCTTGAGCTCGCTCCCCCACCAGGCTCGCGGATGAGTTCGGAAGGACCAGTACAGCCGACAGAGGAAAAGTTCTCTGGTTTTGTCTTCAAGATTCAGGCGAACATGGACCCGCAACATCGTGACCGGATGGCGTTTTTGCGCATCGTGTCCGGCCGTTTCGAGAAGGACATGATGGTCTATCATGCGCGGCTGGACCGGAAGATTCGGATGACGCGCCCACACCGGCTCTTTGGCCGTGACCGGGAGACGATTGAAGAAGCCTACCCGGGCGATGTCGTGGGTCTGGTGAACCCGGGGCTCTTTGCTATCGGCGATACCCTCTGTGCCGGCACTTCCCGCTTCTTCGATGCGATTCCGCAATTTCCCCCTGAATGCTTCGGCGTGCTTCGAAGCCAGGACCTCACGAAGCAGAAGCAGTTCCAGAAGGGACTCCAGCAGCTCGAAGAAGAAGGGGTCATGCAGGTATTCTATTCACCCGATCATGTGCGCCGGGAACCGGTCTTGGCCGCCGTGGGAGAACTCCAATTCGATGTCGTTGCCTCGCGCCTCGAGAGCGAATACGGGGTCAAGACCACCGTCGAGCGGATGCCCTTTGTCTTGGCCCGCTGGGTGAGCGGCGATCCAGACGTGATCGCTCGCATCTACTGGCCGCAGGACACGCGCCGGCTCGTGGATCGGGATGGTCGCATGGTCATGCTCTTCGGCTCCGATCGGCTGCTCGCCTATTGCATGAAAGAATATGCTTCCCTCAAGTTTCAGCTGCGAGAAGAAGTCGGAAAAACAGAAAGCTAACAAATCAATAATCTTGTGTAGTCGGTTCAACCAAAACACGAGACAGACCAAACAGAACCAGAGCTATCAGCGGCTTCTCACGTTTCTCTTTTTTCTTCACTGTTGTACCTGTAGGCAAACGACTTCAATCTCTATCATCTGAAAAAACCTACGTTCGACTCAACAATCGCCTCTCATCTCCTACAGTCTCCCCGCAGGCCACTATTCTAACTCTCTCGCCAAGGCGTATTTCCTGGGTTTCTGCTCTGACCGTCCTCCTCCTACGACGGCACGCCTCTTGCGCAGTTACCACAGTACGAGCTGAATGGGTTACCTCTTCGAACCCTGCTCGGATAAGCGAGTCAGTTCTGCAATCCACAGAGTCACGTACTCGTGAGAAATCCGCTTCTCATGGAAGGGTGTGCCTGCTGCCGATAAATACACAGTGGGAGTATTCGTATGAACTGGGTAAGAGCGATCGCCGGTATGCTTGTGTTGTGGTCGGGTACTGCGTGGGGCGCCACATTGACGTGGAACGCCAACCGTGAACCAGATTTGGCAGGATATCGCGTCTATCAGTGCAGTCGGCTACCCTGCACTCAAACGTCTGCCAATACGTCGCTTCTCGCTACGTTGGGAAGGGTGACGAGTTTCAATATCGGAACGCCGTCAGTGACCCAGTACTACTTCGCTACGGCCTATGATGTGGCCGACAATGAGTCCGGTAGTAGCAACCTTGCAACCTTCACCCCAGCCGGCTCCCCGCCACCGCCGCCGTTGGCAGAACCGCCGACTCCAGGCGGACTGCGCATCATTGGCCTGCAATAAGATCTGTCCGGGTTTCAGCCTGAGGAGCGTCTTGTTCAGGATACCACGCGGGACTGGTTCATCTGATTTATTTCGTGCATCTAATTTGTCTCGTTCAACAAGAGAAACTTTCTGCACTCGCACTCCACACGCTACGATCTTTGGCGTGGCCGTTGAAGTGGTCAGCTAGATTCGCGCTTATCCTCCGTTAAAACCTGAATCTCGCCATTTTTCCAGCAGCGCGATTCGTCGTGCCAGTTGTGCAACGGTTGCCTGATCGACCCTGCCACCGGTTCGCTTGATGAGTTCTGCGTTGAGTTGGCGATGATCCATACCGGTTTTCCGTGCTACGGCGCCGACAAGGGAGCGGTGCTGCTCTCGCAAATCGTTCTTCTTGTCGTGGAGCGCAACCGCCGCCTCTGCGACGCCTTTGCCCTCGGCGGACGGTTCACCCTCATCTCCACCGATCAAGGTATCCATCCTGGCTATCCCGTGCAGGGGAAGGTACTCTTTCAGCGAAGTGGCGGCCGTGCCGAACAACGTGCGCTGCACGGAAGGCATAATCTCCTCCAGCACATGGTCGCGTTCAGCCTTGATCCGTTTCGCATAGTGGACGAGGGTGGTGTCCTTCGGCAGATAGAGCCAGGCCCGTTGCGGCTTGGGTACTCCTTCCTGCATCCGAACGAATCGTCCGACGACTTGCCGGAAATACATCTCGGTCAGCACGTTCGTGGCGTAGACACCGACACGGAGCCTTGGAATATCGACGCCTTCGCTCACCATGTTCACGGCCACGAGCCATTGCTGAGTCTTATGGTATGCGAATGTGGCGATCGTCTTCGAAGCGGACGGATCGTCAGACACGGCTACATATGCACGGCTGCCCGTGACACGCCCCACCAGCTCTGCTACCTGCCTGGCATGGTCCTGATTCATCGCGACGATAAGCCCGCCGGCATCCGGCTGTTCATGCTTGCGGAGCCGGCGTAACTCGGCATGGGCATCTGTGATAACAGGCCCCAACCAGCTATCCTGCAAGAGCGCGGTCTTGAGCCGTTCCCGCTGAAGCTCAAAGGTCAGTCCATCCTCGAATGTCGCCCGATGTTCTCGGCCCTCTGAGAGCCACGTCAGTTCCCCCTCGTAGCTCGGAAACAGAATCGGGCGGCAGACACTCTCGCGAATCGCCTCGGCATACCCATAGGTGAAATCGGCCTGACTCTCGCCCTGCTCATACCTCACGTAGGGAATTGGATTGTTATCGGAACGAAATGGAGTGCCCGATAAAGCCAGACGAAAGACCGCCTCTTCGAATGCTTCCTGCAGCGCATTGCCCCAATCCTTCCCCTCGCCCGCATGGTGCAGCTCATCGAAAATCAACAGGGTGGGCCGGCTTCGGCAGGCACGCTGAAACACAGCTGGCGCGAGACACACTTGTTGATAGGTCACGACGGCGCCATGGTAGTCTCGGGCTTCAACGGCCTGCTCATTTGTCAGGGCAGGATCCAGGTGAATGCCTACCGATCCGGCGGCAGCCGCCCACTGCGAGCGGAGGTGGTTGGTTGGACAGATAACCAGCACACGGCGAGCCACCCGATCGGCCAGATACTGATGGGCGATCCGCAGAGCGAAGCGAGTTTTTCCTGCCGCAGGCGTTGCCGTCGCGAGAAAATCAGGACCCGCATGGGTCAGGACATCGGACACGGCGCGAGCCTGCCACTCGCGCAGCTTGGCCGTCCAGGGAGACAAGATCACCGTAGCCTCTTCTTCATGGTTACTGTTGGGTGGGCATGGACTCAATAGCGAGGATTGTGGCTATCTACTGAACGCACAAGTACCGCTTGTATCGAATGTTCTCTCACAAAACAGGCGGCTCGGTCGACCCCCTATCGTGCATACCGAAAAGGGATCTTCTGCATACCTCTCCAACCGGCTCGTTTATAGAGAAACGCGCTGAAATGGTATGCCAGCTAATCTTATTCATTCGCTCTGCTCGGTTTGTCTCGTTTGTCTGACTGAACGAGACAAACCAAATACTCGAAACAGACCAGATGATCGCGTATAAGCAAGTCAGTAAAATTTAGGCGAACCGCAGGCAATCCGCAGCCTGTTAGCCGCAGAAGCCCTACGATAGCATGAAGGTCTGCACCATTTTCTCTGCTGTATATCGAGAGAATCCACAAATTGCGTCATCGTCCGCTGGAGGGACTTCGTTCTCTCCAACCCGCAAGCCGCATTCTCTTGATTCATCAAGTATTTAAAGCGGTGTGAACAATTTCACTGCAACGGCAATCGGCACTTTTCTTGCTTTTCCTCCTCCGTACTTTATGATTGACGCAGCCATACGTAGAGCGTCTTGCAATAGAACGCCGCTTAACTTGAATGAAACAACAGGCCCCTATCGTCGCTACCCCTGACTCCACCAGGGTTCCTCCTGCTCCCGAGAGCACGCCGTCCTTCATCTCGATCACGACAGACCGATTCCCGGTGTGGATGAACAGTCATCCCATCAGGTGGATTGTTTCTGTGGCCGTCGTCATTACACTGGTGACGCTGCTTTGCCTGGGCTGGACTGCATATACCGTCCAGCATGGATTAATCCAATCCAGCGGCCAGCGTCTGGTACAAGCCGCCGCAGATGCCGCCGGTACATTAGACATGGTTATCCTTGAGCGGTATCACGACATCCAGTTGCTCGCCATTACTCCGATGGCGCAAAACCAGAGCCCCGCGGCGCTGACAGCCTATCTTCGCGAATTGGCGCATGCCTATCCGGCCTATCGATGGATTGGCGTCACCGACTCGCGTGGAAAGATTATCGCAGCAACAGATCCATCGAGCACATCCCTCGATCAGAGCCAGCAACGCTGGTTTCAGCAGGCTCGCACCCTCACCGATGCAAGGATTCTGGATGCACAGGTGAGTGAGAAGTCCGGAGGGACCTTGGCGATCACGATGATCGTTCCCCTGCGTAGTTCCGACGGGCAGTTTCTCGGCGCGATCTCGGCGGTTGTGGGCGTCCCCTCCTTAATGACCATTCTTGACGAAACCATACAGCAACTCAAGAATTCAGAATGGACAGAGAAGTCGCAGATTGAATATCAAGTCATCACTGAAAAGGGGGACGTGATTGCCGACTCGACCTATGGAACGGACAGGAACCCCAAACAGCTCGGCTCTCCTCCGGCAACGCTTGTGGGCATGCGCGCGCGTGGCTTTATCGAAGAAACGCATCCTCGCCGCGGGACCTCCGTCATTACCGCCTATGCGCAAGTCCTCATCATCCATGCCGATCCGGCCCAGCATTGGAATATCTTGATTCGTGTAGACCAGAACAATATCCTTGCTCCCATTCGATCGTTTCTCTGGGAATTGTCGGTTCTGGCCATTCTGATTCTTCTTCCGTTGCATGGTCTTGTGCTGGGAATGATCAAGACCCTTCACGAAGAATGGAGTTCCACGAAACGAGAATTTCAACGAGCGGCCGATGCGGAAACAGCGCTCAAAAGACGGACAGAAGCTCTCCATGCGTTGGTTGCGGCCGCACAGAGGCTAGCATCCCAGCAAGATCTCGACGAACTGCTGCACCAGCTTCTCCATCTTGCGAAGGAGAACACCGGCGCGCGCTATGCGGCCCTAGGGGTCTATGACGGCAACACACGCGTCGCGATTCAATTCTTGACTGCCGGAAACGATGATGCGGCGGCCCGCACTATTCAACTGCTTCCGTTCGAGCAGTTGTCGCGGGAATCCCGTGGACAAGGGGACAGCGCACTCCGCCTGGCTCATCTCACAACCCACTCGGCCGCCCTCGGAATACCCGTAGATCCGATGTCCATGACGTCGTTTCTCGGCGTTCCGATTCGATACCAGGACCAATTCTTCGGCCACCTCTCTCTTGCCAACAAAGTAACGCCGCACGGACTTGCCCACGACTTCAGTGAACTGGACGAACAGGTTGTGCTAACCCTTGCCTCTCAAGCCAGTACAGCAATTCAGAATCTGCAGCTCCTTCACGACTCCAAGGAACAGGCCAGCCTCGATTCCTTGACAGGGCTGTTGAATCACTCAACGACCCTCACCGCTTTAACGCAGGAACTATTGCGGGCTGAACGAAGCCATCAACCTCTTGCGGTTCTCATTGCCGACCTCGACCATTTCAAGCAGGTCAACGATACCTATGGCCACCTTATAGGCGATGTCGTCCTTCGAGAAGCCGCAAAACGCCTCCGCGAAACCGCGCGCGGCTACGATCACGTCGGACGGATAGGCGGAGAAGAATTTTTGATTGTTGTTCCCAACTGTGATCTGGAGGCGTTACGAGAATGCAGCGAACGCTTTCGGTCGTCCATCAGCGACTGGCCATTTCCTACACCGAGCGGACCGCTTGTCGTCACAGTAAGCATTGGAGCGACAGTCTGGTCATCCGAACATCCATTGAGTCCGGAACTTTTGCGCAGGATGGCTGACTACGCCCTCTATCGCGTCAAAAGCCAGGGCAGGAACGGAGTGGACATCATTCCCCACCCCCACACGCTCATAGTAGAGCAGATGAAGAAAACGGGGTAACGCCTCACCTCTTCAATGAGATTCGCTCTTGCGGGCAACCCAATTTTCCATAGCACGAACATAACGAACCGCGCCCCTCTTGATACTCAATACCTTTATATCGGACTTGTACTATACCGTGAAGTAAGATATCCTTGTTTCATTGACGAGGTGATCATGCTCGCTAAAAAGACTTCGAAGAACCAAGTCACATTGCCGAAGAAAGCGCTGCGTGATATTCCAGAAACAGACTATTTCGACGTCACGACTAAAGGGGGAGTGCTCATTCTTAAACCCGTCACCGTTTCAGAACCCGGTTCGCGACTGACAACCGTCAGACAGAAGATCAAGGATCTTGGGATTGAACCGAAGGACTTGGATCGCGCCATCGCTTGGGCCAGAGGACGCCGAGGCCGCCGCCAGTGATCCGGGCCGTTCTCGACACGAACGTCGTCGTGTCCGCCCTCCTCTTCTCCGGGCCGCCATCACAACTCGTTCCCGCCTGGCAATCCGGACGACTTCAGCCGGTGGTGTCAGCCCCAATACTCGACGAATACATTCGAGTGCTGGCCTATCCAAAATTCACACTCACATCTGCCGAAATCCGTGGTCTGATCGAAGAAACGCTCCTCCCATTCATCGAGACAGTCCGAACGTCTCCATCGGCCATTCCAAAGCTGCGAGACCCGGACGATGCAAAGTTCATTACCTGCGCCACTACCGCCGGCGTCCGTTGGCTCGTCAGCGGGGATGACGATCTCCTGAGCCTTCACCGCATCAAATCAGTCGAGATCGTCTCCGTCACCGCATTCCTCCAACATCTCAAACGAAAACCGTAGCATGTCGCAAGCACAACCGAACTCGGACCAGATGGGCGGCTGGCGGGGCTTTCCTCTCGTGAAACGTGAGACGTGAAATGTGAAACGTTTCGGGCTTTCAGTGAGAGACGAGATCCGATTGAAGGCGCGATGGCTGAAAGCTGACGGCTGATCGCTTCAGTCGCGAGAGACGAACGACGCTTCACAAACGACGAGAGTCAAATCAGTGGGCGGCTGGCGGGGCTGAGACAACTGTTCAGAGCGAAACGGTTCCGGCTACGTTTTTCTTTTGAGGCAAGCTCGCGCGCTGCCGAGTCGATAAGAAAAGTAGAATGTGCCCGTTTTATCCCTCCCGTGGTTGATGGTGGTCACTATAGCACATCTTACCTAGGTAAGTCACCTCCTACATGGCTAGTCATGAAGGCAAGCCATTCCCACTGGCGTAAGTCGTGAGGCTACGCCCTCCCAATTCTTGTGCTGGCTACTTCTTGATAGGTCGCTCTTCTGTGTACCAGCCCTTCCCTTGCATGCAACTCGAATAGATGATCGCCACCTGCATCATGGGCATCCCTGGTGCTGCGAAGGCTTGAGCCTTACATTGACCGGATTCTGCATAGAAGTCTTGCTGACTCGCTCCGTTCTTGACCCACACCTTTTCGGTCGTGGCGCAGCCCGCGAGGGTGAGTATGGCCATGACGAAGAGCATTTTGTTCATTCTGCATCTCCTCTGCGCGGTGGCGATGGTGTGCAGTGTATGACTCCCCCAGTGGACTGTATCCCTTGGGAAGCGCATCTGTGCTGTACAAACTTATGGCGTGACGGGTGCAGTCCTTTTCCGATGAAGTAAATCCAGAAGTTGTTTTAGACCATCCTGCAAAACTTCAGGCTTCTCACGCATGGCTTCAGATGGGCCTGTATCTGTATGCTTTAGCGCGTTCACTTCGAGTCGTACCGTATTGCAGATTGCATTGTTATATTCTGGAAGGGACGGATCGGTTTTACGCAACTCATCGTAGAGGGACTTTAGATTCCCTTCTGTGGTCGTATCATTTAGAAGAACGCGCAGCGCCCGTTCCCAGGCTGCGTCAAGCCTCATCACTGCGGCATTGTAGAAGAACCCACGCAACCAGTTGGGAGGTGGAGCGCTGAAATCCTTCAGAAGATGCGTGAGTTCGTCCAAGTAGAGTTGGTCTGATTGTGCCAGCTTTGGCGCAGTGGTCGCTAGACGATCATACTCTTCGAGAGCATAGAGCACGCCCCCAATAAAGCGGTACAGATGAACGTTTTTTGGATCGGAACTGGCCAGTTGAAGAAGAACAGCAGCAATTTCATTATTCATAGAGCCCCCAACGGAGCACAGGGCTCTTACCACCAGTAAGCCATAACTGGAGTTCCATGTGGAATTCTCCTACTGGCTGGGCTTGTTGTGCCGGATTCTATCCTTGTTGCTGGACGTTCACAAGCCAGTGTCAAGCATCAAGGAGGCTCCCCCTCCTCCATTCATCTCGTTCAATGTGATGTACGTGCTGTCGTCTGTTTCTGCCTTGCAAACTCGCTACTAGTAGCCTCGCATCCCCCTTCCAAGCTTGCTCGTTTTTCCCAAAAGGAGGTGGCTGAATGGTCCCCTAACTGCGCGCGACCTTTTCACCCACTCTCTCACGGGAAGGCGTAGCCAGGTTGTCCTTTACTGCGTGCATCGAGCGACCACTGTTTTATCGTGGGGGCTCTGCGAGCAAGAAGGCCACCTGCCTATGCCCTCCCCCTTCCCTGTTCCAGAAACAACCTCACCCCCACCTTCTGTCCCTTGATCCTCGTTCGGCTAAGCGTCTCGATAATCTCGCGGGCCAGCACCTCCGGCACTTCCACCAGCGAGAATCGATCCATCACTTCGACGGCGCCGATCACATTCGAGTTGAGTCCAGCCTCGTTGGCGATTGCCCCGACGAGATCGCCTGGCCGGATCCCTGCCTCCTTACCCGCACCGATATACACCTTGGCCATCCCCGCCGTTCGTCCGCCACGGCCAGGTGCGTAGAACGGTCTGGACTGTCCCTCTCTCGGCATCATGCCACCGGCGCGTCCTCGAGGATCTCCCATAGGCATGGGCCGCCGCGCCATTGATGGCCGCTCCGGCGGCCTGGCTGACACTGCCGGAATATCGTATTCCTTCCGCTCCCCACCCTGCATGCGAAAGACAAGTTTCATCGCTGCCGCCGCCACCTCAATAGGGTCTCCCTGTCCGGCAAGCGATCCAACCACGGCTCGGAACAGGTCCAGGTCGCCGGCCGCGAGGACTTCTTCAATCGTGCTCTTCGCACGCGCGAGCCGTTTCGTCCGAAGCTCGGCGGCGGTCGGTACTGGTGTCACGACAATTTTGGCTTTTGTGAGCTGCTCGATGTTCCACAGCAACCGCTGCTCGCGTGGGTCGATGACGGTGATTGCCGCCCCTTCACGCCCGGCCCGCCCGGTCCGTCCGATCCGATGGACATAGCCTTCCGGAGACGTGGGTAGATCGTAGTTCACCACATGCGATACAGATGGAATATCCAACCCTCGCGCCGCCACATCGGTGGCGACGAGGAGTTCGGTCTGTCCGGATCGGAACGCGCTCATCACGCGATCACGCTGAGACTGATTCATACCGCCATGAATCGCTTCGGCCTTATGCCCACGGCTTGTCAACATGGCGGTGATTTCATCGACCTCGATACGCGTGCGACAAAACACGAGGGCAGACTTTGGAGCTTCCACGTCCAGAATACGGGCCAATGCCGCGACCTTATGCGGTCTGGCAACGATGTACGCCGTTTGGTGCACACGCGGCGCGGCCCCAGCCTTGAGTGGTTCCTTGGCAATCTTGATCTCAACCGGCGTCTTGAGATGGCGTTTGGCAATGGATGCGATCCGGACCGGCATGGTGGCGGAGAACAGCGCGGTCTGCCGCTCTTTGGGTGTCTGTTCCAAAATGGCGTCCAGATCCTCGGCAAATCCCATGTCGAGCATCTCATCGGCCTCGTCCAGCACGACCATTTGAACCGTTTTGAGCTGCAAGGTCTTTCGTCGGATATGGTCAAGCGCTCGCCCAGGCGTTGCCACAATGACATCGACACCACGCTTGAGCGCATGGAGCTGTGGCCCGATGGCCTGTCCTCCATAGACGGGAAGCACGGAGATCTTTAATTCTTTGCCGTAGCGCGTGACCGCTTCGGCGACCTGGATCGCCAACTCTCTAGTCGGCACAAGAATCAGCACGGAGGGACAGCGCCGTGCTGAGTGGGCGATGCGCTGGAGCAGCGGAAGCGTGAAGGCCGCCGTCTTGCCAGTCCCGGTTTCCGCCTGGCCCAAGAGATCGCGGCCTGCCAACAACGGAGGGATCGCCTCCCGTTGAATCGGTGTAGGCTCTTCATAGCCCAACGTATCGAGCGTGGTGAGCAGGGCAGCTTCCAGACCCAGTGCTGCAAAGCTGGGTGAAAAACCCTTCGCCGGTGCTTCCGCAGATGGGTGTGGAGTTTCGTGTTTCATAGAATAGATCTGCCGATCTTTCTGCAATGATGCCGGTTAGATGATCATCGGACTGCCGCCGAATCGTCGCTATACTACTGCGGTTCGACCGAGAAGAGATAGCAGGCCAGCAAAAAACTCTCTGTACTCACCCGTCCAACTCCGATCGTGCCAAGAGACAAACTCATCTCAAGCCACGGCATGCTCTCAATGATCCCCCCAAGCTCGCTCGTACGTTCTCCCCCAAGGGGTCATCCACTGCTCCACACTCTGGGCATAGGGCCGTTGGGAGCTTTCCTATTGCGCGCGTCGAACGAGCACCTTCTGAGCGTGCGCGTTCCGCGAGCAGGGAACGCTTCCAATGGCCCTATGCCTTCTCCACCGGAAGTTGGATCGGCCCCGCCCACTCTCCTTTGGCTAGCGTCACTTCCTGAAACCCTCCGTCTGGCCATTGAAACTGACCGACCTCGTCCACTTGCACAATAAAGGGGTCTGCTTCGTGCGCCAGGCCACGGAACCAATACCAGCCGGCGGCGCTGGGTTTCGTCGTGGTCCATTGATAGCCCGCCATTCGCTCCTGCCCTTTTCGTGAATGCATTGGTCTGCTACAGTCTAGCCCGGAGTATTCATGAATACCTGTTGCGTCGTCCGATCCTCTCGCTCGGCGAGGCTTTTCTCGTTCGGCCTCCTCGACGGACTGCAAGTACGCCTCTGTCGGCCTCACTTGCGAGAAGCCTCGGCGGGCTTCGGTCTCGAACGCCTCGCGACGGCATTCATGAATAGTCCGGACTAACTCGTGAGCGCCGAACCTATCATGTCTCGACTCCCAATAGAAGATGTGCTGCCGACCCTTCATCGCACTTTGACGGAGGGTCGGAATGCGCTGCTGACCGCCGCGCCAGGCGCCGGAAAGACAACGCGGGTGCCGCTGGCCTTGCTCGATGCCCCGTGGCTCGGCGGAAAGACGATGCTCATGCTGGAACCGAGGCGGCTCGCAGCCCGAGCCGCTGCCTATCGTATGGCTGTCATGCGGGGTGAATCGGTCGGTGAAACGGTCGGCTACCGTATGCGGCTCGACACAAAGGTGGGGCCTAAAACCAGAATTGAAGTGGTCACCGAAGGCATTCTCTCTCGCATGCTCCAACACGATCCTGCACTCAGCGCCTACGCGATCGTCCTCTTCGATGAATTCCACGAACGGAGCCTGCAGGCCGATACGGGCTTGACCCTCTGCCTCGAAGCCCAACGGCTCTTTCGTCCTGATCTCCGCCTGCTCGTGATGTCAGCCACGTTAGATTGTGGCCCTGTGGCAGATCTCTTGGGCAATGCGCCCATCATTGCTTGCAAAGGACGAATGTTTCCCGTAGAGACCCGTTATCTCGATCGGCCGATTTCCGGACATCTTGATGTGGCAGTCGTACAATCAATCCGGCACTCGCTCGCACAAGACCAAGGCAGTCTCTTAGTCTTTCTGCCTGGCATGGCGGAGATTCGCCGCGTTGAACGAAAACTTCTCGATCTGAATTTGGGCTCGAACATCCTCCTCGCGCCGCTCCATGGCGACCTGCCGCAAGAAGCACAGGATCACGCAATTACTCCCGCTCCATCAGGCATGCGAAAGATCGTACTGGCTACCTCCATTGCTGAGACCAGTTTGACGATCGATGGGGTGCGCGTCGTCATCGATGCAGGCTTACTGCGCGTGCCTCGCTTCGATCCGCGATCGGGACTCACGAGACTGGAGACCATTCGCGTCACCCAGGATTCTGCCGAGCAACGTCGTGGCCGGGCAGGTCGTCTCGAACCTGGCATCTGTATTCGTCTTTGGACGGCTGGAGAACACCAATCGTTGGCGCCTCGTCGCCCGCCGGAAATGCTCGACGCCGATCTGGCGCCCCTGTTGCTCGAATTGGCCCTCTGGGGCACAGCCAATCCAGCCAAGTTGTCCTGGCTCACTCCCCCACCGGACGGAACTGTGGCCCAGGCGAGAGAGTTGCTCATCGGGCTTGGCGCACTCAATACAGAGGGACAGATCACCCCTCATGGAAAACAGATAGCCGAACTGCCGTTGCATCCACGTCTTGCGCACATGCTGTTCAAGGCTGTGCCATTAAAGCTCACCGGCTTGGCCTGTGAGCTGGCGGCCCTGCTCAGCGAGCGTGATATTCTGAGAGGCCCCTCAGGCTGGCGCAACGCCGACCTGCGACTTCGCTTAGATGTCCTCCATAGGCAGCACGATCACGCAACCGGTGTTACTGTCGACCGCGCTGCCTGCCAGCGAGTGATACGCACCGCCGAGCTGTGGCAACGACAACTTCCACGATCTGCCCGTACTGATTGGCAAGACAGCCTCGATGAGGTCGGTCTGTTGCTCGCACTCGCCTATCCGGACCGGATTGCCCAACGTCAACGTGGGGACGGCGTGCGCTACCTCATGGCCAATGGCCGTGGCGCCCTCTTTGCGAATCCTGACCCACTCGGATCAGAAGACTATCTAGTCATTGCCGACCTGGACGGCGGTATGCAATGGGCCAGGATCGACCTGGCCGCGCCAGTACAGCTTTGCGATCTTGATGGACTTTACGAGGACAAGATTCAAGTAGTGGATGAAGTTGTATGGGATGACGCCGCACAGGCAGTTCGTGCGACAAGACAACGCCGATTGGGTTCGCTCGTCCTGTCAGAGCAGGGCCTCTCGAAGCCGGATCCTTCGTTGATCACAACAGCGTTGTTAGAAGGCATTCGTCGGACGGGACTCGACCGGCTGGCCTGGACCACGGAACTTCGGCAGTGGCGGGCGCGGGTGGCGTTTCTACGCCGGATCGAAGGACAAGAGTCACGCTGGCCCGATCTGTCTGACGAGGCGCTGTTGTCGACGCTCGGCGACTGGCTTGGTCCCTTTGTATCCGGGCTGACGACACTCGACCGCGTCACACGGCACGATCTCACTCAACCGTTACACGCACTCCTTTCCTGGGAACAACAACGCGAACTCGAACGTTGGGCTCCCACCCATCTGATAGTCCCAAGCGGATCGAACGTTCGCGTCGAATACGAGACGCCGGATCTCCCCATTCTGGCTGTGCGGTTGCAAGAAATGTTCGGCTGTAAGGACACGCCCCGTTTAGTCGACGGAAAGATTCCTGTCATGCTGCATCTCCTGTCACCGGCCCGACGACCCATCCAGATCACGAAGGATCTTTCCAGTTTCTGGAAGTCGGCCTATCTGGAAGTAAAAAAAGAACTCCGCGGCCGCTATCCCAGGCATTCCTGGCCCGACGATCCACTTACGGCTCCACCCACAACGAAAGCCAAACGGCGGCCTCGCTGAGTCCAGCCTTTCGTAGGATAGACCGGCACACCACTACCGCTCTATCGTGATCATCTATGCGTGGCCTCATCGCATTGATGCTCAGCTTGATGCTGACGGGATTTGCCCCCTTCGCGTGGGCTCATTCTGAGGATGCTCTCGCGCCTCCGAGCGGCTCGCTCCCATTCGACGAAGAAGACCAAGCCATTTTACAGGCGGAGGTGACGAAGCAAGTCCTGACTTTCTTACAGACAGTGCAGGCTCATTGGGGGCAACATCCGGAAGCCCTTCGACTGTCGGTGGCAGGAACAGTCGAGCGCGACGAGGAAGGCAAGCTGATCTACCTGCGCAACCTCTCTGATCATGGCGTGCTTGAAGGGTATGAGTTCCGCCACGAATCACTCGTCCGCGGCCAGTACATCCTGTTGCAGCGGTCCCTCAATGGACTGAATGAATTTATCGAATACTACCGGAGGCTGAAAGAGCTGCTCACCACTAAATATGGAGATCCGACGAACGACCAGACTGTATGGGATAACGACCTCTATCAACCGGTCCCAGACTATTGGGGCGTCGCGGTCCTTATCGGCCATCTGCACTACCATGCGGCGTGGGAGACTCCGGAGGGGACAATCACTCTAGAACTTACCGGCAACCGGCATAGCCGGCTCTTTCTAGAATACCGCTCCCATAACGAAACAGCACATACGTAGCCCGGTGAGACGGTAAGTCCAAATTTGCTGTTCCTACCTTTCGCGCCAGTCCCGCCTGTCTCGCGCGTCACGCGGGTTATATGGGGATATCGCGCGTGCCGTCGTACGACGTTCTTGACTGGTGGGAGAGCTTGACGACATCGCCATCCTTGATCGGCGTATCTTCGCCGCTTACTTTCTTGTTCACGGCAATCATCACTTCTCGATTCAGTAAGAATTGCAGCAAGGGACCCATGCGATCCTGGTTCGATTCGATGAGTTTCCTGACCGTCGTCGGCCCTGGAATCTCAAGTTCAAATTCTGTTTCTCCCACCGCATCGCGCAACGTCAATCCAAAAACCAGTACCGTCACCATTGAAACCTCGTTGTTTAGTTTATCTCGGTTGTTTGGTTGAACGAAACTAACCAGATAAACCAAATCAACCAGACAAACAAAATAAACCAGCCTTACGCCCTGTCTGCTGCTTCGTAGGCTTCCTGGATCAGTTGCGCGACGTGCTTGACCTCCGCCACGCCCTGTAAGCCCGTGCGTAGCTGAATCATACAGGCGGGGCAACTCGTAGCCACAACCTCGGCGCCGCTCTGTTCGACGGCCCGCCGCTTTCGCTCGACAATGCGCTGTGACGTCTCAAAATCCTTCACGAGATAGGTCCCGGCTCCACCGGCACAGCGATCGGCATCCGGCATCTCCACATACTCCACTCCCGGCAAGCCGGCTAAAATCGCACGAGGCTCCTTGGTCACTCCCGCGGCTCGCAGATGGCATGAGGAATGGTAGGCCACCTTACACTTCGTAGGCTGCCCACTAGCCATGGCCGGTTTTACCGGCGATTGCGACACAAACTCTGAAATATGTGTGACCCGCTTGGCCAAAGCTTGGGCCGCCGCTTGCTCTGGTTCCCCGGCGAATAAGGTCGGATAGTCCTTCAGCATGAGGGTGCAGGAAGCACATCCGGTCACCACTTTGTCGTACCCTGCCATAGACGCAAGGTTGACTCGCGCCCCTTCTTTGGCCAATGCGCGATGTCCGTAGGTTTCGATCGGCGTTCCGGAACAGCGTTGCGGCGGCAGATCCGGTTCCACCCCATGTTTTCGCAGCACGGAAATCACAGCATCCCCTACCCCGTCGTCGAAATAGTTGGCCGCGCAGCCGTGGAAATACGCTACCGGGGAGCGAGCAGATTGCCCGGCCTGGGGAATCAATTCGGGATAGCGGTCTCGGAGATGTCGCAAGGCCAGTCGCGGCATCACTAGCTGAGGTGACAATCGTGCTGTCTCAGCGAGACCACGCATGAACGGCTTTGTCACACGATCGAGTAGACGCCGGATTACAGGCCGATCCCAGATCGACTGATACCTCGCAGTAAACTTTAAGAATCGTTCGAATCCTGCTGATTGTGCGTGGAAACTAAATATGAGACCCGCCATCTTGTTCGGATGTTCGGCGCGCCGGTCGAGAATGAGCTGAGAGACATCGACGCCGGCCGGACAGGCTGTCCGACAGGACTTGCAGTTGAGACAGGCCTCCACCACCCGCTTCGAATTGAGATAGCTGTAGTTCTTATCGGTGACGATCTCAAACCACCCACGCGAACTCATGTCTTCCGATTGGAAGACATCGTAAACCGGACACACGGCGTTACACTTGGCGCAGGTCGCGCAGGGTTTTGACAATCGTTCATAATCGATATGGTCCGTGAAGGGCCGGTCGCTGATCTTGATGCCGGGGTTCAGCATCCCGGATGGATCGAAGCTGTGCTTCACGCGCATAAACAGGTCATACAGCTCCGGGCCGAACATCGTCTTCACATATTCGGCGCGCACCCGGCCATCCCCATGCTCCCCACAGATCGAGCCGCCGAAGCGGCCTAAGACCGTTTGATGTATCTCATGATAGCCCTGCACCATCTTCTGAAAATCGTCTTGATCGTTCACGTCGAGCAAGGGAATGATATGGGCATTTCCATTCCCGATATGACCGAAAACCGCAACCGGCACACGCTGTCCGGCGAAGAACTCTTCCAGATACCGGATGAGTTCGCTGATCCGTTCAGCCGGCACGACCACATCATCGACAAAGTTAATGGGTTTCTTTCGAGGATCGAAACGGTAGAGCGTAGGATAGAGCGCCTTGCGGGCTTTCCACAATTGGTCTCGTTGCTCAGGATCGAAAGCGATCACGGGATCGGACGTGAGGCGATACCGCCGAGAGATCTCGGTCATACGCTCAGCTTGCGCACGGAGATCGGTCTGCGAACCATCAGCATCCAATTCAATCAGAAGAGTGGCTGCTGCGTCCGCCGGGATTCCGTGCTTCGCCCGCCCGATCAAATTGAGCGTGTTGGCATCCATCACTTCCAAGGCGCTCGGACACAATTCCAGCAGCTTCGGCACCGCTTCTCCCACATCTTCCAAACGATGAAAATGGATAAGCGCCGTGAGAGTTGCGCGTGGCTTCTCGACCAGCCTGATCGTCGCTTCGCTGAACAGACCGAGCGTGCCTTCGCTGCCGACGAACAGCTTGGGAAGATCGAAGCGACCTCGTGCAAGTCCATCGACGAGACCGAAAAGGTTATAGCCACAACTGTTCTTGCTGACTGTCGGACGTTTCCGTGTAATCAGCGTGGCATTTTCTTGTATCAGCGCTCGCAAATCTTGAAGAGGTTTATGTGCCTTCAATAACTCGACACAGATCGGATCATCGAATCCATAGGCCTTCGCAGCCACCCAGTCGCCGGATTGCAGACAGACACGAAGCGCCTCCACATTGTCTTTGACGGAACCATATCGCAGCGTGTGAGGACCGGATGAGTTGTTCGCCAACATCCCGCCTAGCTTGCACATGTCTCCGCTGGAAGGATCTGGCCCGAACAATAATCCATGTCGCCCCAGCTGCTTATTCAACTCGGCGAGCACGATGCCGGGCTGGACCCGTGCCCAGCGCTCCTCTCGATTCAGCTCCAGCACCCGATTCAAGCGCGACACGTCCAGAATGATTCCCGACCCGATCGCCGAGCCGGTCAGATTTGTCCCGGCGGCCCGCGGTGTGAGCGGGATGCCTCGCTCAACGGCATAACGTACCGTAGCAGCAATATCTTCCTCGGACTCGACAAGCACGACGGCCTTGGGCGCCATCCGATAAATGCTCGCATCCACCGCATAGGCTGTAAGCGTCGAGTAATCGTCTTTAACTTTTTCAGCGCCCAATGCGGCACGAAGGTCAGAGGCAATGGCGCGGGATCGTTCGGGCAGAATGAGAGTTGGTGCGGTCATAGTTGAAGGCGTCATTCATTCTAGACGGACTCTTGAGACCAGCACAAGTCTGGCTTCTCTGGTTGATCTGGTTTGTCTGGTTGAATTGGTTCATCTGGTTAGTGTCACTCAACCAAACAAACGAGACAAACCAAACAAACCAGATAACGATCTTCTAACACTGGCAGACTTTTTCAGCATCCTGCTAAGATCTGCGCAGAAGAAGATAGGAGTACGCGTTTGTGACCGACACACGTCCCACTCTGTATGTCTCACGACTCCTCCCCGATCCCATCATGGCCATCGTGCGTGAGCGGTTCCAACTCGTGCAGGATCCTGACGATACCTTGCCAGACCCATCGGCATTAGGTGAAGGACTCTGCCAAGCCGACGCCGCAATCGTGACCCTGGGCGATCGTATCGACACCGAGACCATTCATGCAGCCACTCGGCTGAAAGTTCTGGCGAACTATGCCGTCGGGTACAATAACGTCGATCTTGCTGCCGCACGGGAACGTGGTTTGATCGTCACGAATACTCCGAACGTCTTGACGGATGCCACCGCAGATCTGACCTGGGCGTTGATCCTGGCAACGGCACGTCGTGTCGTCGAAGGCGATGCCCTGGTTCGATCCGGTCGCTGGACAGGGTGGAATCCCACGCAACTCTTGGGGGCGGAAGTTTCAGGCAAGACGTTGGGAATTATCGGCATGGGGAGAATCGGACAAGCGGTGGCCCATCGCGCAATGGGATTTCGCATGCCGGTGCGCTATCACTCGCGACAACCAATGACTGGCTCGTCTCTTCCTCATGAGTGGGAATATCGTTCGTTGCAGGATCTATTAAGGGAGGCCGATGTCGTCACGATCCATGCGCCTCTTACGCCGGCCACTCACCATCTGATCGGCGTGCGCGAATTGGCCTGGATGCGCCCCACCGCCTTCCTCATCAATACGGCGCGTGGTCCGATCGTCGATGAAGCAGCATTGGTCGACGCCCTCAAGACAGGGACCATCGCCGGCGCAGGGTTTGATGTCTATGAGCAAGAGCCTGCCCTCCACCCAGAGCTGGCTCAGATGAAGCAGGTGGTGCTGCTCCCCCATCTCGGCTCCGCCACCCTCAACGCGAGGGTTCAGATGGGACTGGTCTGTTTGAAAAATATTCAAGCGGTGCTAGAGGGACGTCCCGCCCCAAACCTCGTTTATTAGCAGGATGCAACACGAGATTCGCAGACCTGGAAAAAATGTGAACTGTGCAAGATGGACGGTAGGATCCCGGCAGGATGCTCAAAAAGGCCGTCCAGCAAGGCCGCAGCGAGTGAAGACTCGAAGGCGTACCCTCAGGGGTACGTTGAGGGTCTGAACGATGCGAGAACGAAGCTGGCGGGCTTTTTCAGCATCCTGCTTTAGTTTCCGTAGCGGAAGGCAGGCGTCGGCTCAGCCGGAGCTCTGCGTGCGCGAGCCGACTCGAGTCGTTGCGGTACGTCGTGGAAGGTCGGGATCGATTCATAAATTTTGGCAGCTTGGTTCCACTGCTCTTGGGCTTCGTAGAGTAAACCTAGTTCATAGCGAATGGCCTGTGCCTTGGCTCCCTGACATTTCGGATCCCTCAACAGCAACTCGAGCTGTGCACTCGCCGACTCGCATTGTCCCTGCTCTTTCAAACAGACCGCGAGCATAAGACAGGAGTCCGAAAAGAAGTCGTGGCTCATCATCGAGAGTGCAAACTCTTCCTTCGCTTCGTCCAGCAACCCCATATTCTTGTAAGCCACTCCCAGCGTGTAGTGCGTCTCCGGGTCAATCTCGTTTTCAGGCGGAACAGCGACCGGCGTCTCGGCGGCAGGGACCGACACTTGCGGCTTCGGCGAAAACATTGAGGCCCACTTGGCCACCAACGGGCTGGCGGGGGCTAGTTCTCTGACCTTCTGATAGAGGCTTGCCAGATGAGTCGGAGCTTGATCGTTCGGATGCACCAGGAGCAATTCGAGGGCACGAGAGTACTGCAAGGCTGCGCCGGCGGTATCGCCCTTGGCCTCACGCAAGGCGCCGAACAGTTCTCGAGCCTCTGCATGATCCGGCTGCGCCGTGACCAAGCGACTGAGCCATTCTTCCCCCTCTGCCTGCTGGCCTGCTTGCACATAAGCCTGGAACTGCTCGGTTGTCGAGAGGACAGGCGCGGCGGGAGCAACCGAATGTGACGCCTTTGACGCCGGCACCCATAGTTGATCCGGCTCGGCATTCGTCCACGAAAACCCACTCTCCGGCTTAGCCGGCTCCGGTTTTGGCGACTGTGACGGCTTTGTCTCAGCCGGCGTAGCTTTAGGCTCAGCGCGCGTAACATGCTGGTCCTGTAACGGAGCGATCTTTGATGTCCCATTCGATGGATCGGCCGGAGCCGCATGGGCCTTCGAAAATGTGTCGGTCTGGGTCGGGGTTGGTGGGGTCACAGCTGTCAGAGGCGCAGTGGTCTTGGATTGGGTTGGAACGGGCGGTTCCTCCGCTGCGGTACCATGACCATGGATGAGCGCAGTCAGTTTTTTTACCGTCGGGCTATCCGGCGCCAGCGCAGTGACCTTCTCGAACAGTTCCTCATGCAACGTCGGCATCCCAGGTTCGGGATGTTTGAGTAACAGCTCAATCGCTTTTCCATACTGGATCACGGCGTTGGCGGCATCACCTTTTTCTCCGTAGAGCTCTCCGTAGAGTTCAAGCATCGCAACCGACTGCGGTTCGATCGCCAAAAAGTCGGTAATCAGCAATTCAGCTTGCTCATAGTGTTGCGCTCGCAAGGCTGCCCCTGCAAGGTAGCGATACTCCCCGAGCGCCACCTGAAGATCTCCGCGTCGCAGATGCAACTTCGCGAGCAATTGACAGACTTCAGGATTTCCGGGCTCTTTGGTCAGTAATTGATTGAGAATGGCCTCAGCCCCGTCAAATTGCTTTCCTTCGATTCGGCGGGTGGCTTCCGAGAGTAGATTGAGCGGCTCGGCACTCTTGGCCAGGCCTCCTGCAGGACTCACTCCCGCCTTGACTGCCGGGCTGGCGTTTCCACCGGTCTTTTTGAAATGTTCGATGAACTGGGCGGCCTCGCTATTGGTAGGATCGATCCGTAGGACTCCTTGATACGCATCCTTCGCCTCGTCATAGCGCTGCTGCGCTGAACGCTCCCGCCCTAACTGCAAATAGACCTTCGTGGCTTCGTCCTGCATGTTCTCTTGCAGGCACAATTCCGCCACCCGCTGCTGGGCATCCAGATTCGAAGGATCTTGGCTGACGATCTTCTTATAGATGTCCAGCGCGTCTTTGCTTTTTCCCGCTTTGAGGTAGTGTTTCCCAAGTGTGAGATAATCTTGAACCGCGCTACTCAGCAGACCACGTTCGGCATTGAGGTCTCCGAGATGCCGGAAGACATCGTACCGTGAAGGATCGAGCTTTAAAACCTTCTTGAACGTGGCGATCGCCTTGAGGGTAGCCCCTTCGGCTCGGAAGGCATTGGCTGCCTGAAGAAAGGCTGTTACGGCATCGTTGCTGGATTGGCGCTTGAGGTGTAACTCCCCGATTGAATTGAAGATACTCCCATCACCCGGCGACTCGGTGGAGAGCTTCTTCCATTCATTGATGGCAGCGTCGAACTGACCCCGTGATGCAAAGAGCTGTGCGCTTTGCAACACGCTACCGCGGTCTATCGCCAAGTCAAACCTCCACAACGATCAAACGCTAACAGTGTCGAGGAACATTGTCAACGAAATGGGGCATTTAGCCCGCATGACTTACGCGGGACTTGCGAGAAAAGCGGGACGGCGATGCGGGCTCAAAGCTGAAGCTGGGGAAGGCCGACGGTTGGAGTTCGAAGTTCCGAACACCTCAGCCTTCGAGTCGCGCCTGTCGCGCTAGTCTCGCTCCCGGTCCATGCGCACGCGCAGTGAATCGGGATTGCAGCAGAAATACGAAGGCCTGCCCCAACACAAAGGCAGGCCTCCGGTGACACAATCTCGCAGAGCACAAACTTAAGATTCGGCAACGGCCGTCTTCAAGACATTTGAAGCCTGAGGCCCCTTTGCGCCTTGCACGACCTCGAACTCGACGTTTTCTCCCTCTTTCAACGTTTTGAATCCCTCTCCTTGCAGCGCGGAATAATGTACAAAGACATCATCCCCGCTCTCCAGGCGAATGAACCCAAATCCCTTGCGATCGTTGAACCATTTGACCGTGCCTTTTGTCTTCACAGAAACACTCCTTTCCTCAACGGCCACACCTAGTTATGTGACCGACCCCGGAACCCAGCTGGCGACAACATGATGATGAAGAAAAAAAGACAGAAAGAAACGTCGGTTGGAATGACGGGTTCATTGGAGAGACAACATCGATCACGAAACCCATCTCAGTTATAATTCGCGCAGCATCTACCATGGCATTTCAAATTTTGTCAAGCCATTCTTTGCCCTCATGCTTGCCGCCGTAAGGTAGACAAGCCTCGCCCGCTCGCCTATAGTGTCACGCAGGGCTAGGAGCACGTCTGACATGGCCTTCGTAACCAGGCGAAGGAGGCGCGGTCAGATGCGAGGCCGAAGGCCTGGAAAAACCGGAGGTGTATTCGCGTAATACATCGAGGATTTCTTCGGGCCGAGCACGAAGCAAATGACCGCGGATCGTTCGCCGCAGTAGAACGGTCAATGCCGGACAGGCTCCTAGGAGCGTGATTCTTCGAATGTTTCTACGAACGCTGCTGGATCGCTACATCTTCACCGAGCTTCTTTCTCCTTTTAGTATCAGCCTCGGAGCGTTGTGCTTTGTGATGCTCACGAGGGAACTCCTCCGCCTGGTGGAACTCCTCGTTTCCAAAGGCGTCGGGATCGTCTCTGTCCTTGAAGTCTTTGCCCATCTGATGCCTTCGTTCCTCGTGTTGACCCTCCCGATTGCGGGGATTATCGCCTCGATTACCGCCTTCGGACGACTCTCCTTCGACAAAGAATTGGTCGCGATGCAGACTGCAGGCCTGAGCCTCATACGATTGGCCCGCCCCGTGCTGCTCTTCGCCGTGTTCGTGTTTGGGTTGACCTTGTTGTTGGCCCAGTGGGGGCAACCCTGGAGTTCCATGAATCTGAAGAAAGTGGCGCTGAATCTCCTTCGAGATCAGCTGGTACTCGCACTGGAACGTGGGACATTTAACGAACCTATTCCCAAGATGATGATCTATGTTCCGGATGGAAATCCCGAAGAGGCCACGCCCGGTATATTTGTTTCCGACGAGCGGAATGCAGACGGTCCTCGCATCATCGTGGCGCAACAGTACGAGGTCATCATGGATGCCTCTACGGATCAGGTCGCCTTACGCCTGCAACACGGAGTCATTCACAATCGACCGAATCAGGGGGATCAATACGAACACGTGTCCTTCGCCAGCTACGATCTGAAGTTCTCGCTCAATCAAAGCGGCTACACAACCACGGAAGAACGTCCCTCGTACGACGCCATCGTCGCCCAGCTCGAACAATCCAAATGGCGCGACCCGACTGCGCTCCGACGATTGTCTGAGTATTATAAAGATTTGGCCTTTCCGACTGCCTCGCTGGTATTTTGCCTGTTAGGCGTCCCGGTCGGCATAGCTTCAAAACGATCCGGTCGGATCGGTGGATTTGCGGTCGGCGTACTGGTGATCATCATCTACTACGTGTTGAACGTCGCCTGCGAATTCTTGGTCACGACGGCAACCGTGCCGCCCTTTGCCGGAGCCTGGTTACCTAATGGTATATTCGCTCTCACCACCGTCGTGTGGTTTTATGTCATGAGTCGCCGGTAACCCCATGTCTATTCTCTTTCGCTATCTTCTTCGCGAGTATGGAAAAATATTTACGATGTGCTTCAGTGCGCTGATGACGATTTATCTTGTCATCGACTTCTTCGAAAAGGTACGCCACTTCTTGCGCTACGATGCCAACTGGCTCGACATCCTGACGTATTTCCTTCTGAAGGCTCCTGCGATTTCCTTCCAAATTGCGCCGCTGGCCATCCTGATGGCCACCCTGTTGACCTTCGGATTGCTCTCCCGGGGCAACGAAATCACGGCCATGCGCAGTTGCGGCATCAGTTTACTCTGGATTACCACTCCTTTTATTGCCTTTGCCACAGTGATTTCACTCGCGCTTTTGCTCTTGAGCTCCACCGTCATTCCGCTGGCTGCGAGCAAGTCTGAGGAGATTCGGACCACTCGCATTGAAAAAAAGCCGCCCGCCAAGGCCGTGAAACTCAAGCAACCCTGGACGAGAGTCGGCGCCGACAGCCTCATGCATGTCACGAGCGTTTCCGTTGGAGGAGAACTCTTAGGCGGCATACGACTCTTTCAGTTCGATAGCAATTTTCAACTGGCCGAAGTGACTGAAGCCAACGAAGCCCGCTATAGTGACTCCACGTGGACGCTCTATCAGGGGCGGCACCGGCGATTTTCATCCGATGGAACCATCTCAACCAACCTGTTCGACAGCCAAGCCATCATGTTGACACTCATTCCTGATGACTTCACCACATGGCTCGCCGGCGATTCCGACATGATGACATTCCATGATATTCGAGCCTACTCCAGACGCCGGCAGCAACACGGCTCCCAGACAGCACGGCTCACGACAGACTATTACAGCCGGATCGCCTTCCCCTTTGTCACCGTGGTCATGGTCTTGATCGGCATTGCGATGAGTCTTCGCAAGAGCGGGACCAGAGGGGGCAGCATGGCAATGGGCATTGGGCAAGCGCTTGCAGTTGGCTTCTGCTATTGGACGACACACTCCATTGCCATTGCGCTCGGCCGTGGCGGAGTCTTAACGCCCCTGATCGCCTCATGGATGGCGAACGTGCTCTTTTTGAGCTTTGGCCTCTATCTGATGTTCAAGGTGCGGTATTAAACGTTGCGCGACGGGCGAGACTTGCGAGAAACGCGCGACATGGACAGATTGGATTCCCACCTCGTCTCGCTTGTCCCGCCTGTCTCTCCTGTCACGCGCGATGAAAAGTTGACTGATTCAGGCGCTTCCGGTAAGTAGAAGCCAAAGCGTTACCGAAAGGATTTCAAGAAGATGCGAGCGCGGGTTGTCGTCACAGGGATGGGGGTCGTTTCTCCGATCGGTATCGGAGTGAGTGAGTTCTGGAAAGCCGCTCTTGCCGGCCAATCCGGCATCTCGGCAATTACGTCGTTCGATCCGTTTCCCATGGACGGCTATCGCTCTAAGGTCGCAGGCCAGGTGCGTGACTTTGCGGTCGAACGGTTTATCGATTCAGCCCACGGAGAACGCGTAGACCGTTACGCACAGTTTGCCTTGGTCGCAACAAAAGAAGCACTGGCCGACTCGGGCCTCCAGATGGCAAAGGAGAACCCCCACCGCGTCGGGGTCATCGTCGGAGCCGGCATGGGCGGCATGGTCATGGGCGAGCGTGAAATCACGCAGCTCTATCATCAGCAGAAACCCCATCGCGTCCATCCGAATTTTATCCCAGTCATCACCCTCAATTCGGCATCAGGCATTATCGCAATGGCCTACGGCGCCAAGGGTCCCAATTTGACCATCTCTACCGCCTGCTCCTCCAGCGCCCATGCACTCGGGCAAGCGCTCCACTGTATCCGCGAGGGCCGTGCCGATGTCGTGATCGCCGTGGGAGCCGATGCCAGCATTACCCCACTTGTCTTCGCCGGATTCTGTTCCCTGCGTGCCCTCTCGTCCAAATTCAACGATCATCCGGAGAAGGCTTCTCGGCCTTTCGATCGGTTACGAGACGGTTTTATCATGGGAGAAGGCGCCGGAGCGCTTATCCTGGAATCAGCCGCGCATGCCAAGAAACGCAAGGCGAAAGTCTATGCCGAAATCGCCGGCTACGCCGCCACCAGCGAGGCGTACCACATGGTCATCCCTCGTGAAGATGGCCTGGAAGTGGCTCACACAATGCAGCTGGCCCTTGCGGATGCCGACGTAACTCCGGCCCAGGTGAATTACATCAATGCTCACGCCACGTCGACAACGATCGGCGATGCCGTGGAAGTGAAGGCGATTCGGCGACTCTTTCGGTCGCGCGCGGACAAGATCACCATCAGCGCCACCAAGTCGTTGATCGGCCACACGCTGGGCGCTGCCGGCGCCATAGGAGGCATCGCCTCGGTACTGGCCCTGCACACGGGTCAGATTCACCCGACGGCCAACTACGATGACCCCGACCCGGCCTGTGCACTAGCAGGCCTCTCCCGCTCAGCGCAAGAGCGTCATGTAAAAATCGCCTTGCTGAATGCGTTTGGATTTGGTAGCAACAACGCTGCCGTGGTATTCAAACAGGCGACGGCTGAAGGCCGAAGGTTGAAAGGCTGAAGGTCGGAGGCTGATGTTCGTGGGACAAAGTTCCGAACACTTCAGCCTTCAGCCTTCCTACCCTGTCATCTTTCACGGTTAACGACGGAGAATATCGATCGATGGCAACCGATCCCACCATAGCACTGAAGATCCGCACCTCCTTGGGGGAGTACCTGAAACGCGATCCGGCCATCATATTGGTTACACAACATCTGCGTGATGACTTAGGTCTTGACTCGATGGCGGTCATCGAACTGCTGTATCGCATCGAGGAGACCTTCGATCTCCAGATCCCGGACCAAGACCTCGCAGGGATGACGACAGTCGGGCATGTCGTGAATTATGTCGAGAAGCGGTTGGGTAAAACGGCCTCCCCTGCCCCGACCAAGAAGCCAGCGAAGCCAAAGAACAGAAGGAAACCCTAATCCATATGGCGATGCGAGCCCGCATTCCTATCTCATTGGCACAGATCCACAGGGTAGTCGGCGGAGAACTTGTGGGGTCGCCGCAAGCGACCGTCACAAACCTAGCCGGTTTTGAAGAGGCCGGCCCAAACGATCTGACCTTCGTCACCGGAGATCGGATACTGAAGACTGGCGGGCCCACCGTTGCCGGAGCGCTCCTCGCCCATCGGCGCCTTGTTGAAATTACGAATCCTCACATCGTCATCGCCAATCCCGCACTGGCCTTTGCGCAGGTCGCCCAAGTTTTCTTTTGCCCCATCTCCCCTCCCCGAGGAATTGATCCGACTGTTGTCCGTGGCGGTGACACACAGATAGGTTCCGATGTCTCGATCTGGTCGGGAGTCACATTGGGAGACCGGGTCACGATTGGCGCGCGAGTGACACTCTATCCCGGTGTCTTCATCGGCGATGACTCGACGATCGGGGACGACACACTACTGTATCCGAATGTCGTCGTCAGGGAAGGCTGTACAATCGGCGCGCGGGTGATCATTCACAGCGGCACGGTGATCGGGAGTGATGGATTCGGCTATGTCCAGGACCAAGGACGGCATTACAAGATTCCTCAGCTCGGCGGAGTCACGATTGAGGATGACGTCGAGATCGGGGCGAATGTCGCAGTCGACCGAGCCACACTCGGCCAAACCATCATTAAACAAGGCACCAAGGTCGATAATCTCGTCCAGATTGCCCATAACGTAACGATCGGCGCCCATTCAATCCTGGTGGCACAGGTTGGAATCGCAGGCAGTACTCGTGTGGGGCACCACGTCATGATCGGGGGACAGGCCGGCCTGGCGGATCACATTGTCGTTGGAGATCAGGTTATGATTGCTGCTCGTGCGGGTGTCAATCGCAGCCTCGAACCCAATCAAATCGTTTCAGGAGCTCCTGTGATGCCGCATGAAGTTTGGGTAAAAGCTCAAGCGGTGATTCCACGCCTTCCTGAACTCCGACAGACAATCCGCACGTTGGAAGAACGGATGAAGCAGCTTGAAGCGTCGCACGGGGTACGGGATAAGAAGAGGGGTAAAGGGGGTAAGGGGTGAAGCGGTAGGAAGAATGTTGAATTTTGAATGATGAATGTTCAAAGGTGAATGGTCGGACGACAGATTCCTGAATCCCTCCAACCTGTCGCGCTTTTTGCGCATCTCTCGCGCGTCACGCGGCACGGTCTTTCGTGCTAGTTCACAACGCCACGCCAGCTAAACAACTTGGCCCAGTAGAATCCCGCCCAGG
>CBDDRH010000055.1:0-15991 GCA_965233025.1 uncultured bacterium | reverse complement strand
TGTCAGCATATATCGGAATGCAACTGTGGCAAGAAACGGGTACTGTCTACTGGGTATCGCATACAGGAAGTGGATAGATGCGCTTTCAAAAGACCATTGGATTGACTGCGAGTGGCAGTACAGGAATTTTGGCCGCAACTCCCTGGACCCCGCGTGGAGCATCCAATGCGCATTGCTCGCAACCGAAGGTCAGTCGGACCCGATGGGTCGTGCGCTGAAGCCCCTAGTCTTGTGGCTCGCCCTGGAAATATTTAAGGCACGGGTATTGTGCGATTTTGCATCCTTCGTCAAGGAAACTATGGAAGAAATGACGTACTGCCGTAAAGATGAACGGTTTAAAGGTAAGTGGGAAAAACTACCTGTGTTAAATGAGCTGGACCCGGTAATCGCTTATTATCCAGGAGGCGTTCGTAGACCGAGGGTCAGGAGCTATCTTGGTTTCTCGCTGCAAGGGTTGGCGGAGTTCTCTCGGTCTGGTGTTGGCTGCGAATTATAGATGAGTTGTATTGTAGCGATTGGCGTCGTTGTTGAATGGCGGACACGCCCAGCGCGGTCGCCAGGGGCGTCTTGCCGGTCCCGGTCCCGGTGTCGCAGACCAGCACCACGTTCTGCGCCGCTTGGGTAAAGGCGAAGGTGGTAAGTTGCCGGACCAGGGATTCGTCGACCTTCGCCTGGCTGCAGCGAAGTCGGCCAGCGTGTCATAGCGGGCGGGTATCCGCCTGTGCATGAAACCGTAGTTTCTCCATTCTGGCCAGGCTTTTCTTTCCTGTAAGCAAAGTATCGCCGGTTTCAATTTACTGACTCGGGCTCAGTTCAACTCTATCTCCGGCCACATCCCTATTAAAACCTGCAGATATATGCCTGTATCTAGTTAGCGCTCGAGTTGGCAGGTCGCGATCAAGTCTCTCTCTGACTCAAATGTCCGTTCTCGGAGGAGTGATCGGCAGTTACCGACCCGAAGCGGACCTTGTGTCATCTGGGGGCAATGGCCCCAATCAACCACCTTTACGGGTGCGCGATGATCGTGTGAAAGTACTCTTTGCCCAAACAACTTTCCCATGTCGTATGAAGAAATGGCTCTTGCATCCTTTTTTGCGCCATATAGACGGGGATATTGTGACTGTGCCATCCCAATGTAATCTCGCTTGCCATCGGGGATCGTCATTCGGTATCAGACTCAACGAGATAGTTTCCCCACAGCCGCATGGACAGACGAGAGAAGCGGACCACGGTTTTCGACCATCGCCAACAAGATAGATAATCCCTCGTTCAGGTGTTTCGGGAGGATCATCGGTCCTCGTTGACCTTAAGAGCGGTCTCTCGTCGACTACCAGACTAAACCATTGACTCACGCGATATAACCAACTCACGACACACGCCTCTCTGTACTCAGCTCCGCCCATTCAAGTAAGGGTTCCATGTCGCCACGTCCGGCATGACGACTTAATACACGACACGGCTCGCCATCTGGTTCATGGTCGCAAATACCATGGCTTAAGCTGATCCGGTTTACTGCATACTCCCCGTTAGGGTCGAGTCGATAGGGGTGTAACCGTGCGAGCAATTCATTAATAGCCAAGCTAGCGATTAGCGTGTTTAGCTGAATTACTGCTGGCCGGTCCTCCTGAATTCCTCGAATATACCCTTCCTTGAGTTGCTTCTGGTATTGCTCAGGATCAGTACGATGTAAGCCGGCAGCGCGCACTTGTTCTAATGTAAAGACGTTACGACTTAGCAGGCTAGAGCCGCCAGGCTTCAGGTAATGGACTGTGCCGCATACTTGATCAACACTACCAGAGCCGTCCGCCTCAATTTTTACGCCCAAATCAAAATACGGCAACAGATAAAAGGAGGCGAGCTTGTTCAGCAAGTAACGTCCGTCGATTGTGTCCATGCATCCGAAAAGTACGTCGCATGCTGCAACTTCGCGAATCACAATAGGGTCAAAAAGGTTCTTCGCGTGCACTTGAACCTTTGTCCCCAATCCCATAGCGCGAATAGCCCTCTCCGCCACTTCAACTTTGAGGCGTTTTGATTGCGCATCATCTATCGTAGCATTGAGGATTCGATTGAGATTCTTTTCCTCGACGTGATCTGGATCCACCAGAACCAAAGAACCAACACAATTTCTCGCTAGTTGTTCAATGACCGGGCTGCCTGTTCCCGAGCAGCCTATTACAGCGATTCGGAGCTTACGTAGCCGCTCATATGTTCCAGATCCAAACGTTTGGGCGACACGGCGACCAAACTCTGGTACCAAGTCAGACTGATTCTCGGTCGCGGAGTAAAGTACTAAATCATCACCAACGAAATTTATACCTTGGAGACTTTCGAATAGGCCGTCTTCCGTAACGACACGCCCAAATGCTCGTCCATCGTCCATCAGAATAACACTCGCGTGAGGTTCGTTGCTTTCAGTCCATGAGTACACGCTTGGAAACAGCTGTCGATCGGATACGTCGTCTACCGATGAAAACTGCGCATAGCTTCTGTGACCGTGAATTTTCACCAGGGCCCAATTGTTCTTGGTAGCTTCTTCAAGAAGGGGCAATAGAAGGCTGGTCGGCCATGTAACACGGTCCGGTCGCCTTACACTACATGCTGAGTAAGGAACTAATTCGATGCGTCGCACGAGAAGGCGGTGGCGCTGAGTACTGCGTGCACGACCGCATAACGCGATGGCAACTGCCTCGCAACCATCGTCGGGGAAAAGATGGCGCATGAGCACGTCACGTTGGTTAGCCGTAATGGTTAGCGACACGGGCAGCATCTTTATTGGCCCTTCTTCAGCTCACGCATGAGCCAGTCCTGGATCAGAGCGAAATGAGTCAAAAGGTTGTCAATACCGGGACGCCATGGATTTGCGGGTGTGCGATGACGACTCCAGCGCTGCCAAGTCTTTCCATCGAAATTCTCATCACTGATTGTTCCAATCGCACGACCATCCAACCGCGACAATGCGGGATGGAAGTAGGCCATATCTATCTGGGTATCGGGATAGCCGGGCTCAATGCGCACATTCACAGCAACAGAGCTTACGTTGTATCCTGCCGGAACGGGAAAGTCGTAGACGACCACCCTCAGCACGTTTCCTTCAGCGACAAGCTCATATTGGTGTCGTTCGCTTTCCAGCCATTCCATGTCCTCTGCCGGAAGCGCGAATTGCCTTCTCATCCCTGTCCCTCGGTCTGGTCAAGCGGTAGTGTTACAAAGCGCTCCACACCGGGCTCGCGAAGATCAACCGTTTTGTTCAAGTCAATGCGCTTAGGTTGACTACCTTTTATCTTCTGGTACAACGCGAACTGTTCAGGTGGGCTCTTCCCGGCAAGAATAAGAAGATCTCGCCCCGTCGGGGTCGGATCACGGGTTTCATAAAACGGTTTGTCGATTTGGATCTTGAACAACCGTGGTTTCTCACCACCCTCCGGCATACCATGTTCTTTACCGCCGTCTGAAGACTGATTTGACATAGTTAAGCTCCTTATTCAAGGTAAGCCCATCGGTTGGGCTTATACCGTTGTATGCGCTTGGACTGACTATATGCGGACAGGGAAATGAATGAAAATATTTTTCACGAATGTCTGCAAGCAGCTTTCTTGTCAGCATAATTTCTTATGACCGCTCAATCTACCGATTTGGCCACCACCCCAGAGGTAATGGCGGCGTTGTCACGCCTTACCGACGCGGACTTGGTCCGCCTTAAACGTATTGCACAATTGCGGTCTGCGGGGCTGGCGAGTATTGAATGGCAAGATTTGGTTAACGAGGCAGTGACACGGGCGCTCGGCGGATCGCGCCGCTGGCCGCGCACAGTGCCGTTTATTGCATTTCTGGCACAAACCATGCGAAGTATAGCGAACGAGGAATGGCGCCGGTTTCATCAAGAGAAAGTGACACTTGAGTCCGATCTGGGGACTTCATATTCAGAGGGCGAATTGATGACCCTCGAGGATCTGGCGGTAAATACTGTGCACCCTGAGCGCGTGGCGCTAGCGAGGAAGATGCTTGAGGAGATTGAGCTGCTTTTTCGTGATGACCCGGAAGTCCTCGCGTTACTAAATGGTTTAGCCGAAGGGCTAACGCCTGAAGAGACACAGACTGAAGGCGACATGAGCCAAACTCAATATGCGTCTGCCCAGAGGAGATTTCGGCGGATGCTTGAGCGCGCCTTTTTTACAAAGGAGAATAAAATATGAATCGTCATACTGAGAGGACCGATCGGCTTGACAATATGCTTTCCGCCATTGAGAAGCTTTACCTCGAGGCCGGGAACAATGAGATTCTTGATGTGGTCAGTGGTGAGAACTCTGCTGTTTCCGAAGTAAGGGCCTTGATTGATCAGCAAGTGGCTAAGCACAAACAATCACTTAAGCCGCTAGTTAAGGTTGGTGGGAAAAAATTAGTTGGAGCTGACGTGATAGGTTCATCTAGAATTCCAAGTGACATTGCTGGCCGATTGAAACTGTTGAGAAGGCTGGTTGCGACTCGGTCTGATGTGCCTCCAAGGATGATCAGCGTATTTAGCGGTGAGCGAGAACCATCAGATGATGAAGTGAACGAACTGATGAACGATCTCATTCGACTTGGGATAATCAAGGAGCGAAACCGTGAAAAGTAAATTCCCATCTTCTAGAAGAATGCTCACAGAAATTATGACCTTCGTCCGCAAACACGCTGTAATACCGCCAGCGAAATCCGATAGAAGGAGCCACCTAACATGACGTCTGAAGTTGTTGTCATGAATCGCCTCGGCATTGCTTTGGCATCTGACAGCGCATCGACTGTCAGGGGCAATGATGGGCGCGTTAAACTATTTCATGCAGATAAGCTTTTCATGCTATCTAAGCGGCATCCCGTAGGAGTGATGATTTACAACAACTCTTCACTCCTGGGTGTCCCGTGGGAAGCGATCATTAAAATGTATCGTCAAAAAAATTCGAAGAGGCGGGAACTTGATACTTTGGAGCAATACGCAGATGACTTCATTCGCCATCTGGACAATAACAACGAATTATTCCCAGTAAAGGTGCAAGAAAGCTATTATCTGGAACAGGTAAAAAGTTTCTTTAATGGCCTACGAGTTAAAATAACACGTATCAATTTTCAACGCTCTAATTTCGAAGGAAAAACGGACCCAGCTGCTGACTATCAAGAGGCCAAGTACATTATCTTGGAAACCCATAGGAAATGGAGCGAGAAGGAAGATGTTCACTGCTACGATCCAAAAATCGGAATGGCTATAGCGGGACAGTATTCGGGGCTAATCACGGAACTTACCCGAAGTTATTTTGCTGAGTGGGGGATTGGAGCCGAAGAACAAACCGCACTGTGGCAATTGGCAACTTATATTATTTCAAAAGATGAGATTTTTCCCGAATCGCTTTCTGGTGTCGTTATCGCCGGGTTTGGAGCCAATCAACATTTTCCAGTTATGCTAGCTTATGAACTCGGCGAGGTTTATTCGGGAAGAATCAAGTACAAACTCGTTAAAACGGAAAAGATTGATTCATACAACACTGCGGCGGTGGAGCCATTTGCCGATAAAGGAATGGTGGATACGTTCCTGCATGGAATTAGCCCTGTTCTCAAGCGCAAGTTACAAAAGGTAGTCACTAAGTTAATGCAAGACTTGCCGGATAATATCTTCGATAAGCTTTCCGGCATTGGCCAGAAGAGAAAAAAAGCGTACAAGCAAGAGTGTCTTTCAATCATTGATAATCATGTTATGCGTCCCCTACAGGAGAAACTTGATGAATACAAGGACGAACACTCACACCCAGTTAAGCAGGCAATTGCATTTCTGCCAAAGAATGAGTTGGCACACGTGGCGGCCTCATTGGTGAACCTAAATATCTTTCAGAAGCGTATGTCGACGAACGAGGATGAGACGGTGGGAGGGCCGATTGATGTGGCGGTGATATCAAAGGGAGACGGTTTTGTATGGATAGCTCGAAAACATTATTTTCCACGCGAGTTGAACCAACATTTCTTTCTCAACTATGGCGTAACGGCCACGAATAAGAAAGGAGACGAAAATGGGGAAGCGAGCGATGTCATCGGAAACGACAAAACGGAATAACGACGCAGCTACGCTTGCTGTGGTGGAAATTCTCAATGAGGTGGTTGGGCCAAAAAATAAGCAGCTGAGAGCCACCCGAGATGCCCCGCGTAAAGCCGGTACTGACGACGACACTTTGATAAGCCGGGGACGTACCACGGTTTCGAGTCCTACACGAATGTCCGCTCCTGGCCCAGGCTGTGTGAAAACCCGGAAATTTTTTCTCACCACGAAAAAATCTCCCACTCCAACCCTTGTAGGGTGCGTCCCACGCACCGGATTATCTATCTTATGGTGCGCAGGGTGCACCCTACGTTCTGTTGGCCCCACCGGAATATTTGATCGTGCGTTTTCACACAACCTCGGCCGATAGCGACCCCACTGTGCGGCCGCTATCCGGGTATGCACTTACGCCTCCGTCTGCTCTGACATCTCCAGCGCGTCATCGACCTCAATGCCGAGGTAACGGACAGTGCTTTCCAGCTTGGTGTGCCCAAGGAGCAGCTGAATCGCACGCAGGTTCTTCGTCCGTTTGTAAATGAGTGTGGCCTTGGTGCGGCGCAGCGAGTGGGTACCGTAGTCGCCTGGATCAAGATCAATGCGTGCCACCCAGGACTTGACGATCCGTGCGTACTGGCGCGTCGACAGATGCGGGGACCGGGCCAGGCGGCTCGGGAACAGGAACTGTCCCGGCGTGAGATGCTCCTTGGCGATCCACGCTTCCACCGCCTCTCGGGTCGGGTCGGTCAGCTCGAACTTAACCGGCTGCGCCGTCTTCTGTTGCATGACTGTAGCCCGGGAGACCGTCTTTCCACCGTGTGCGATATCTTGTACTTTGAGCCTGACCAGGTCACAGCCACGAAGCTTACTGTCGATGGCCAGATTGAACAGGGCCAAGTCGCGGGTGCTCTTGGCAAGCTGTAGCCGGATCCGGATTGCCCAGATCTCCCGAAGCTTGAATGGTGGCTTCGGCCCGATCAGGCGATCCTTGTTCCAGGGGATATGGCTGATGGTTCCGTTGGCACTACTCTGATTGCAGGACATGGCATGTTTCCTCCTATGGACTGGGGGAACACCATTTTGGCGCATCGCAGGATGGGGTGCTTCTCGACCCGAAGCGGACATTCAATCTGCAGGTGGACTAGGTCAATCGTCCAGCAACCAATACCTTGGGCAAAGGTAGGTCACCCTTCGTTCAGCGATGAAAGATCGCGAGAGAGGAATAGGGATAGTGCTTCTTATCTAAGTTCATCCCTAACACCAAACATCTGTTTACATGTTGGTGACCTTCAAATGCCTGGCCAGCCATTGATCCCATGGCATTCTGTCGCTCGTTAGCGGCGGCGTCCCTGTAGGCATACGCCACTATTGCGTCACCTCGCGCCTTCGGAGGAATCAACATGACCGATGAAAGATGACCGGGCTCCTGCCATCGCCTCATCACATTCTTCTGCACGTGACGGAACTTGCTTTCGAGCTTTCGCTGATCGTCATATCCAATATCAAGAAGCATTGTCGATGCCTCGGTCCATCCGTCAAAATCGCGCTTTTCAAACTGAATACAAATGTCGCGCCACCATTTCGTCAGCTTTCGCCGCGGACGTGCCCTCGCATTTCCATGAGCTCTCGCCTGAAAGAATTCGTCTATTGGCGAGGACATGCCGGTGATTGCTAAATGAACCTGCTCCCCCTCGATGCCTCCCACATCAAACCCGTTAGCTAGATAGAGCCCTAACAGGTCCATCTCGTCGCCAACATAATCGATCGTAGTCTGGATAGCCTGTCGCCGTTGAAGGTAATGAATTTTTTCGGCCCGAGTCTCCAGGATCTGAAACGCAGCCCTTAAATCCCCCAAGATCATCGTTGGCGGCAGTTGGTGTTCCTTCGGCACCCACCCTGCATCGATGGCCATCGCTATGTTCGTTTGAAGCAGCCCGAAATCCTCGAGGGTCACAGATAGCCGTAGAACTCGCTTTATGGTCGCAAGATTGAATGGAAAGCCCGGGAGCGCCTTTCTCGCCTCCTCAGGATCGCTAGCGAGCCCGTCGATCTTTTCCTTCAACCGAAGTGACTGAATCGATGGCTCGATAATGAGTTCGCGAAAATGCTTCTTGGCCCTCTCCGGGGACCCGCGCAAAGCAGACCAAGAAACGGCTCCGGACTTAGCCTCGATGATTATGAGATGAGAACCAACTTGAATTAGGACGTCATTTTCGTACTGAGCGTCAGTATTCTTCCATTTGTAGTTCGTAGCTATGACGGCAGTTTGGAATGCATCGCGAAAAACTGTCTCAATCTCTCCTTCCAAGAACTCTGCTCTTCGTCGCGCCCACGCCTCCTGCAAGCGCGAATCCTTCGCTGCCAGCTCGTTCAGTATTTGAAACGCAAATGAGAAGAATCCTTGTGGAAGCGCGCAGTAGTAAATGCCGTCACCCAAGGAAACTAGCGGCCGTGACCACACTGGATTCCCGAGAAGCACAAAGTCGTTCGCGACGTCCTTCCGCTCCCCAAAGGCAAGCGATAGTTGCCTAAAGCAAGCGTCAACGAGTTCGACGCGGACACCGTATTGGTCAGCGACTTCCTTAGCGGAAAGCAAGAAGTCGATATGTAAGAATGCATCGCTGTAATGAAAGGCTGCTGCCCGTCGCTGCATCCGAGACAACGGGGCATGCGAATTGACAAAATCGGCAAAGCCGCGCTTATGCTCCTCAGGAGCAGGGAAGAGCACGAACAAGCGAGCAAGAAAGTCATCGAGGGTAGGCGCTGCGTCGATTTCACGAAAGAACGCTAGCCTCGCGGTAAAGCGATCTTCCATGCTTTTGACGCGATCTCGGAAGAATCGAACGATCCAGCTTCCGGAAAGACCAAAGACGCCTTCCCAAGGCCCGTCAAGGGGCACGGTTAAGCGTTGAATGGTGTCAACCACCTCATCGAAGTAGCCCCAGTTCCGGACGGCCTGCGTGTGTAGCCTTAAGTGGTCCTGCAACATAGCGACGGATCGCTCCTCGTCCGTCTTGATATCCGAGAGTTGCACGAGTCGCTTGTCGCTAAAGGTTTTGCTGATCTGCGGCAGTAACTCAAATAACTTCTGAATAGTGTCTGCATCCGCTGTTGTCGTCCCACGCTTCTCTAGGGGTGTGCGAAGCGCGAAGGCAAGTGCCAACTCGACATGAGCTTGCGTAAACTCATCGCCCTTGTACGTCGTACCGATGTCGCCATTCTTACCAAGCGTCGCGGTCAGTCCATATGTAGCCAAGCATGCAATGGCCTGCAACGCATCAACAGAATCCAAGATGTGCTGTAGCTCCGCAACGAGAGCCTCAAACTTCTTAATCGCGTCCTCACCGATCTTGGAAAGGGCGTCACGCAGTTTTGCCTTGTCCAGCGCATTAAATGGGTGTGGCGCAAAATAGACGCCAGCGAACTTCTGAATTTTCTGAGGCCGCCTTGCTTTTCGCCGGCGTTTGCGATGATGTTTTCCCATTTTTTTGGAATTGGATTGTCAGAAGCCTCGTGATCGGATCAATTCCATCAGCAACCGACGTGACCCAATGGGGCCAACCGTCGCGCTGCGGAGAATACCGCGCCCCGAGCCTTAGTCCAATGTCCGCTCTTGGCCGAAAGAGGACTACGGCAGGAATTGACCCGTAGCAGCCATTCGTCTTTCAAAGGTTTGCTGCCGTCAGTCAGCGAAGCGACCTTTGGCCGCCCCCCGACGTAATTTATGGGGGTTGAATAAATCGGAATAACGAAGTGCGCCGATCCAGCTTGTCGTTGGACAGCCATCTTGGCACTGTGGCCGGCTACTACTTGCACCTTGGAGCGAGATCCATGTTCAGGATACTGATTGACACGTGCGTATGGCTTGACCTTGCTAAAGATCAGAAGCAGGTGGCGGTGCTCGGCGTCGTTGAGGAAATGGTCAAGCGCGGCATGCTCTCGCTAATTGTACCGCGTGTCGTGCTTGACGAGTTCCGGCGAAACCGGGAACGCGTTGCTAAGGAAAACGCCAGGAGTCTTTCGGCGCATTTCCGGCTCGTGAAGGAAGCGGTTGGGAAGGTGCCCGGCGACAAGAGGAGAACGCAGGTGGTCCTCTCCCATCTCGACGATGTGAATCATAAGATTCCGATCCTCGGCGGCGCGGCCGTGGGAACGCTAGACCGCATCGAGAATTTGCTCACGGCGTCGCCTATCATCGAGCCGAGCGAAGCGGTCAAGCTCTACGCAATTCAACGGGCGCTAGACCGGAAGGCGCCATTCCATCGCGACAAGAACTCGATGGCTGATGCGATCCTCATCGAGACATACGCCGCATGCTTACGCGAGAAGGTAACATCGGGCGTACGGTTCGCGTTTGTCACTCACAATAAGAGCGACTTCAGCATCGAGAATGGCAATCACAGGACGCCGCACGCAGATCTTGCGAACCTCTTCTCTCGCGTCAAGTCGCTTTACTTTATTAACTTGCCGAAGGCACTCCGCCGCGTTGAGCCATCGCTTGTTACAGACATTATGCTTGAGCAGTCCTGGACCCAAGAGCCGCGAGGTCTGACGGAGATTCTCGAAGCAGAGGACTTACTGTTCCATCAGGTCTGGTACAACCGGCACCGGAACCTGCGAATCGGCGTCGAGGAAGGAAGGATCAAGCTCGTAGACAAGGAGGTCTACCCGCGTTCACGCGTGACGTCAGAGACGATCCTGCGGGATGTGTGGGAAGGGGCCCTAAAGGCCGCACGGGAGGTCGAACATAGATACGGGAAGAAAAACCTCGGGCCATGGGATGACTTCGAGTGGGGTATGGTCAACGGCAAGCTGTCCGCACTTCGATGGGCATTGGGAGACGAGTGGGATATGCTCGACACCTAGTGCTTGCTCCCGATGCCCGGGGCGGTTACGTGCCGGCCAAACGTGAGCACATGCCGCCATAGTGCTGCCTAACCCACCGTTCAACCCGACGCGCCGCAAGCGGCGCGTCGGGTTTACGGCATGTCGTTAGGCTTTCCAGACCCAGGCGATGCGCCTCAGACCGTAGCCGACCCGCACCGCGACAGACAGGGCTACCCGGTCCTGTCTGTTTCCCCATGGCGTCCGCTCACGAGCAGTGTAAGGTGTCACTTTGCTTTCGCCTGAATGGCGCTATTTTCTATTCGCAATTTTTCTTTTCGGTCTATTTCTTCGCGTTTTTACTGGTTTTTTCTTAAACCAAACAATAATTAATAAGGTAGCGAGATAAGGTAAGCCAGCTGAGAAGAAGAGTTGGCTAATAATACTGATTGGCTCCCCCGGCGCCCGTGCCACCAGTTCATTGATGGCAGATGCACCCCAAAGCGCGAATAGGGCGAGCCCAATTCCATTCGCAACCTTATTCAATTTCCCTCCTTCACATCGGCGTCCTTCAGAAGAACATCCACGCGCACGTGTGGGACGTAGCTCACGACAGTGATTGTTGCGGCAAATGGAAGTAGCGCATCTTGTAACGCCGCTTGTAATGCGCTGGGCATAGAGCTACTTTCCAATCATGGTATTTGTACGGTTGATCGCATTGCGCGATAAACATAAACAGTCATCAGGCAGAATGCTGACTACTTGTTATTTTCCGTATAGCCCAGCAAGCGTAGCGCGTTAACCACAACCACCACGGTTGAACCCTCGTGCACCAATACCGCGATACCGATGCCGGCCCAGCCAAACAGGGTGGCGGGAATCAACAAAGCCACCACACCCAGCGACACGTACAGGTTCTGGCGAATAATGCGCTTGGATGCGCGGCTTAAGGCCACCGCAAACGGCAGCTTGGAAAGATCGTCGGCCATCAGCGCCACGTCCGCGGTTTCCAGCGCCACGTCGGTGCCGGCGCCGCCCATGGCGATGCCGACCGTGGCGCGCGCCATGGCCGGGGCGTCGTTGACCCCGTCGCCGATCATGGCCACCTGGCCGTAGCGCTGCCCGAGCTCTTCCATGGCCTTGACCTTGTCTTCCGGCATCAATCCCGCTTTCACTTCGTCCAGACCCACTGCGTTGGCGATCGCGCGCGCCACGCCTTCGTTGTCGCCGGTGAGCATGATGGTCTTGCGAATGCCGATTTGGTGTAGTCGTTCCAGTACTTGCTTAACTCCTTCTCGCGGCGTGTCGGCCAAGGCCACGACGCCTAAGAATTGTCCGTCGGCCTGGATGAGCATGATGGTTTTGCCTTCCGTCTGGAGGCGCTCTGCATGCTGGCGAACCACATCGGGAACGGATTCGCCTTCAAACATTTTGACATTACCGATGGCAATTTTTTTTCCATCAAATTGCGCGCGTAAACCTTTTCCGGTAACGGCTTCGACCTCACCGGCTTCACCCCAGCTTAAACCGCGGCTCTTCGCCTCAGTTACCACCGCCTGCGCCAGCGGATGGGCGCTGCGGCTTTCCACAGCGGCGGCAATGGTCAGCAGACTTGTCTCGTCGCCGCTGACGGCGACGACATCGGTCACCTTTGGCTTGCCGACCGTCAAGGTACCGGTCTTGTCGAAGGCGATGGCCGTGAGCACGCCGAGATTTTCCAGATGCACGCCACCCTTGATCAACACGCCGCCGCGCGCGGCGCGCGCAATGCCGGATAGCACCGCCGACGGCGTGGCGATGGCCAATGCACAGGGCGACGCCGCCACCAGCACCGCCATGGCGCGGTAAAAAGATTCGGCGAACGGAAAACCAAACAACGGCGGTAGCGCAATCAACAGTACGGCGCCCACCAGCACCACGGGCACGAATATTTTTTCGAAGCGATCCGTGAAACGCTGCGTGGGCGATTTCTGTACCTGCGCCTCGGCCACCATCTTGACCATGCGCGCCAGCGTGCTCTCCTGCGCCAGCTTGGTGACCTCCACCACCAGCGCCCCTTCGCCGTTGATGGTACCGGCGAATACTTTGTCGCCCGGTTGTTTGTCCACCGGCATGGATTCGCCGGTGACCGGAGATTGATCGACTGCCGAGTTGCCCGACGCCACTTGGCCATCGGCGGGGATGCGCTGACCGGGTTTGACGATTACCCGGTCGCCGCGCTGCAACGACTCGACCGGCACTTCGATCTCCTTGCCATCGCGCTGCACCATGGCGGTCTTGGGTGCCAGCTCCGCCAGAGCTTCAATGGCCTTGCGCGCGCGATCCATTGCCATGTGTTCCAGCGCATGACCCAGACTGAACAGAAACAATAGCAGCGCGCCTTCTTCCCAGGCGCCGAGCGCCGCCGCTCCCGCTGCCGCGACAATCATCAGGATGTCGATATCGAAGCGGCGGTTGCGCACACTCTCCCACGCATCGCGCAAGGTATAGACACCGCCTGCGGCGTACGCACCCAGCAAAAGTCCCAGCGATAGAACGCGCGGAGCCTCGGCGCGCCCCGCCAGCCAACCGCCCAGTAACAATAGGCCCGCCACAGCGCTCAAAATAAGTTCGCGATGCTCGACGAGCCATCCGGGCTTCGCGACAACGGGCAATTCCTGTTTAATTTTTTCAGCCATGTTGCTGCTCCTCGGAATCAATCGATTACAGCGGTGGTATACACTGCGTTACTGCTTAAAAACCTCGATCTCTTTCACGGGTGATGCTCCTTCGGGTGCGGGCGATGTTTTGCCCTCCCTTTGATCCTGTGCCAAGCTGGCAGGTGGTGCAGGGCAAGCAAACCGAAGATGATCAGCGCCGTGAGTACGCTGAGCACGTACATTCCAAAGGCGATGGCCAGTCCGACCGAGGCCGTCGCCCAGATGGTCGCCGCGGTGGTGAGCCCGGCGACGCGGCCCTGCTCTCGCAGGATCACGCCGGCTCCGAGAAACCCGACTCCTGTTACCACGCCCGCGGCAATACGGGTGGGATCGCTCGCGCCGATGACATGGGCGGAGACGAGCCCGAAGACACATGCACCGAGCGACACCGCCGCATAGGTGCGGACGCCGGCCTCGCGGCCGTGCCGTTCGCGTTCCCAGCCGATGAACGCGCCGAGCAGCGCTGCCATCAGCGCGCGCAGCGCCATCAATGCTTCTACATCCCAATCCATAGGGATTGCCGATTCGAGATGCGCGATGTCCGCCTGACCACTATTAAAGACGACCTTGATCGTCGATGGGCGTGATCCAATAGACCCCGTTGCCGGCGACGCCCGGCGCCGCGCGCAGGGCCGCGAGCACCGCCTTCACGTCCGTGTCCTTTAATAGGATGTCCACACGTACGTGCGGGACGTAGCCCACGACGCGGTCAAGCGGCGACAGGAATGCATCACGCTCTTCCTGGGGGCCATGGCCCTCGACATGTGTGAAAGTAAAGCCCGTGACCGACGGCTGATCGCGGAGAAGATCGGCTAGGTTCTGCTGGCTGTCGGCATGCACGATCAGCGTGAGGTTTTTCATGGCGTTTCTCCTTTAGAACCCTTGATGCGCGATTCGGCGCGCGTTTCGAGCCAGGCATAAAGTGTCGGCAACAGTACCAGCGTGAGCAGCGTCGAGGTGAAGAGGCCGCCGATCACCACGACGGCGAGCGGCCGCTGCAACTCGGAACCGGGACCGGTCGCTAGCAGCATCGGCACGAGCCCAAGCGAGGCGATGAGTGCCGTCATGAGCACCGGCCGCAACCGCCGCTCGGCGCCTTCGTGTACGGCTTGCAGTACCGTGCGCCCAGCCTCGCGCAGTTGGTTGAAGTAACTCACCATGACGACACCGTTCAGCACCGCGACGCCGAACAGCGTGATGAAGCCGACCGAGGCTGGCACCGACAGGTACAACCCCGAGACGAACAGGCCCACCACGCCGCCGATCATCGCGAACGGAATATTGAGCAGGATCAGTCCCGCTTGGGGCACCGAGCGGAAGGTCAAGAACAGCATGAAGAAGATGAGTGCGATCGAAACCGGCACTACCAAGCCCAAGCGCGCCGCCGCGCGCTGCTGGTTCTCGAACTGCCCGCCGTAGACTACGGCGTAACCCGGCGGCAGCTTGACCTCGCGCTCGATGGCGACGCGCAGTTCGTCTACGAAGCCCACGACGTCGCGCCCCTCGACATTGCTGCGTACCGTTACTTGGCGGCGGCTCGATTCGCGCTGGATCAGCACCGGCCCATCCACCTCGCTTACCACCGCGACCATGTGGAGTGGCACCATGGCGCCGCCGACCGTCTTAACCATCAACTGCTCGATGGCCTGTGGCGAGCCGCGCGCGGCATCCGGATAGCGTACCAACACGCCGGCACGACGGTTGCCCTCGATGATTTCGGTCGCCACCATTCCGCCGACCGCCATTTCCACCACCCGGTTCACGTCCTCGTTGTTGAGCCCGTAGCGCGCGAGCTTGTCTGAGCGGATGTCGACCTTGAGATAACCCTGGCCGGAAAGGCGTGCGCGGAAGACGTCACTGGCGCCGGGCGTGCGCTTGACAATCTCCTCGATCTGTCCGGCTTTCTCCTCCAGCACCGCGAAGTCGTCGCCGAATAGCTTAATCGCGACCGCGGCGCGTGCGCCGGTCAGCATCTCCGACACGCGCATGTCGATCGGCTGGCTGAAACCGGCCTCGACATCCTTGAACGGCTCGAGCTTCGCGCGCAACTTATCGTGCAGTCCTTCCAGGCTCACTGTCCACTCCGCGCGCGGCTTGGTCTGGAGAAAACAATCCGTCTGGTAGAAGCCCATCGGGTCGAGACGCAGTTCGTCCGCGCCGCTGCGGCAGACCATGCCCGTAACCTCGGGAATCTCCATCACCGCCTTCTCGATCGGTGCATCCGTCGCGAGCGAGCCCTCAAGCGAAATGTCGGAGGCCTTCTCCAGGTTGATCACTGGCGTACCTTCGTCCATGGCCGGCATGAACTCCTTGCCGATGTACGGGAACAGAGCAACCGCGACGGCGAGCGCCACCAGCGCGCCACCCACGGCCACGGCCCGATGCGCCAGCGCCCAGCGCATAACGGGCA
>CBDDRH010000054.1:0-31108 GCA_965233025.1 uncultured bacterium | reverse complement strand
CGGTGCTGGCGCGCACCCGCGCGCGCCTGGAAGAACTCGAGAAGCAGGTCGCGGAGCTGGAGAAGATACTGCTCAAGAAGTAAACACCGCCGCACAGGGAAAGGATTCCATGTCACTCGCCGTCGTCCACAGCCGCGCCCTTGCCGGCATCGATGCGCCACCGGTCACGGTCGAAGTACACCTGTCCAACGGCCTGCCGGGCCTTTCGATCGTCGGCCTGCCCGAAACCGAAGTGAAGGAAAGCCGTGACCGGGTGCGCAGCGCGCTGCTCACCGCCAAGTTCGAGTTTCCCGCGCGCCGCATCACCGTCAACCTCGCGCCCGCCGACCTGCCCAAGGAGGGCGGGCGTTTCGATTTGCCGATCGCGCTCGGCATTCTCGCCGCTTCCGGCCAGATTCCGGTCAGCGCGCTGAATGATATTGAATTTATCGGTGAGTTAGCGCTCACCGGGCAACTGCGTGCCGTGCGCGGCGCGCTCACCGCGACGCTTGCGGCATGCAGCGCGCGGCGTGCGCTGATACTGCCGGCCGCCAACGCCGACGAAGCCGTGCTGGCGGACGGGGCCAGCGTCTACGCCGCCACCCACCTGCTCGACGTCACCGCCCACCTGCACGGCGCGGCGCCGTTGCCGGCGCACCGGCTTGCGGCGCTACCAACGGATGACAGCAGTCCGGACCTGCGCGAGGTGCGCGGCCAGCAGAGCGCCAAGCGCGCACTCGAAATCGCCGCGGCCGGCGGCCACAGCCTGTTGCTCATCGGCCCGCCCGGCACCGGCAAGACCATGCTCGCCAGCCGCCTGCCCGGCATCCTGCCGCGCATGACCGACGCCGAAGCCATCGAGGCCGCGGCCGTGCAGTCGGTGAGCCACCAGGGTTTTTCGCTGGCGCGCTGGAAGCAGCGCCCGTTCCGCGCGCCGCATCACACCGCCTCCGGCGTGGCGCTGGTGGGCGGCTGATAATTCTACGAGTCGATGCGAACTAACACCGCAAATGCGAATATCACAACAAGTAGTAAGAATTTAGGCGGCTGGAGAACTTCCTAAAAACGGCTGCCGGGTGGAGCAACCAGCGGGGATACCCCGATGACCGGCCCCCTGCGGGATATGAGTGACAAATCCATCCGAATCCGCCGGAATTAATACTGGCTGTGACACACGCTACTCTTCTTCCCCATTCTCAGTTTCCTCCGGCTCTATCTGCTCTTCGGCATAGGCTTGGCACCCCTCGATAAAGGACTGCGAATTACCGTCACAGTCGTCCGGGTCCGTGATCCCGTTGTCTTCAGCCCATTGATATCCCGCTTCATGGCCTTCGCAATCCTGTGTGCACGGGTATCCATGAAAATCTGCCGCAAAGGCAACACTCCCAGAGAGTGCGATGCTTGCGGCAATCATCCGCCCACGAAACTGTCCAAACATGGTGTGTTACTCCATCCAGGTAACAAGAGGGCTGGTCGTGGGCTTCAAGCCTCAGGCTCAGCGTTTTATTAATTCACAACACCAGATTTTTTCCTTGTTGCAAAGGCAGGACGGACTGTAGGTGCGGTCACAGCACACAACACGCCCGTTGTTGCACCCGCCGTTCTTGAGCCGCGCAGCCACTGTGATCACAGGAGACAGTGCGCCGTATCATCGCGTCGGCTCCAAGGGCTTATTAGATTTCGCTTGGCTTCCACTCTGGTGCCATCGCCAAAAGAGCATCTTCCGCACCTTTGCACTCGTATATCGGATAGTCATGTCTTAACCGGGTTAGGTTCAGATATGCATGGAGACGAAATGGCTCATTCTTCCTGCGAGTGTAGACCCATATCGGAGGCCATCGGTAACAATTAGACGGTGACACGCGACCTTCCCTGCAAGGGCGGGTCGTACTTGCAGAACTAGCAAATGAAACATCATCCTTGTAACCTCTGGTAAGTTCGAAGGGATGTCTTAGAAAATAAGAGTTTACTAATCCTACTGCAAAGGAGAGGCAAGATGGCACGTTACTATGTGAACAAAAACGTACAGGCAAATGGCGATCATGAGGTGCATACAACTGGTTGCAGCTTTATGCCAAACGATGAAAACCGAATTTACCTCGGTGACTTTACATCGTGTCATCGCGCTGTTCTTGAGGCTAAGAAGCACTATCCACAAAGCAATGGATGCTTTTACTGTAGTCGAGAGTGTCATACATCCTAACTGCGGAAAAGGTGCTTGGCGAAATCTATTCCTGCCGGTCGCAACGAGCTGGGGCTCTCTGACGTATCGGAATCAAACGTCGGGCCATGGATTAAGGCAAACGTCGATCGAACCAACTTCCTATTTGATACGGAGTACGGAATCCCCGTGCTTACACTGCGATTGCGGTGCGGGCGGGGCTGCACCATATATACCCACACATGCTGCGCCACGCCAGCGGATTCGCGCTGGCGAACCGCGGCCGGGACACGCGTCTGATTCAGGATTACCTAGGGCACGTGGACATCAAGAATACGGTCATTTACACCAACACGGCGGCGGCGCGCTTCAAGGGGCTTTGGGACTAGAGAAATCCTGGAGGAAAGTATGTCTGATTCAGCCTGGTTGAGTTACGTGGGAGCTGCGACAGGCATCATCGGCGCAATAACTGGCATTACCGGTGCCGCACTGGGATACATCAGTTACCGGCGGAGCGGACGACTCAAGGCGCTCGATCTTCGCATTGAGGTTCGTCGTGCCGACGTGGATCACCGCAATGGTCTAAACAATTTGCTGTCGCTTGTCAACGCGGCCAGCCATTTCCGTATAGCAGTTGCATCGGCTTCTGGTCGTCTGAAGTCCGGCAACATGGAGTTGTGGCGTCAAACCATTGACGGTGATAGAACCAAGGTCGAACTGATGCTCAAGCAATTGCCTGAAGAAGATACTGACTATTCCCGTTATTCCCACGAACAACTCGAAACCAGGCTCGTCAAACTCCATAGCATGCAGTCTGTCGTCAGCGACATGACGAACAAGTATGTCACAGAGATTGCCAAAGACGACAAAGATCGTGAACGGCTGCAGCATGCCATGACACGCATCTTCGGCAAGTAAAACAAGACATCTTTTTTCCTTGCGCCCCGCATCCGACGCCGTGCTCTCGTGCTGCGCATTGAGGCTCGTTCCGGGTCACAACCTGGCGGCAACGATCGTTATCCGGACCACGAAACGACACCGCCAGCGACCCCCAACGCATCCGCACCCTGCTGTCATCTTCAGTGCCACATCGCCGGCGGTTGCGCGTTCGCTTCCACCAAATTCTCCACGTCGTCCTGAAGCGTGGAGAGGAAATCCAGCCCGGTTTTGTTTTCTACTTCATCGACACTCGTTATGAAGGTCGGAAGCTTGCTACTCGGGTTTTTCTCGTTCGGGAGAATGAAGGCGATGGCTTCCACACGGACCGGATCGAAGATAACTTTATAGAAGTGGGTCGGCACGGATACGTTATTCGTGCCGACGTGCTTTACGTTGGTTGTGGCGTAGATCGGGCCGGTGACCACGTACAGCTCGCCACGTTCGATTGCCCACTCCCTCACCTTTGCTTCCAGCGTCGCCCAAATGCCACGATTAAAGCTCGGCCCGACCTGCGGCGCCATGTTGGAGAGCAGAAAGGATTCGCTCATGGCGCGCTCGCTCCATTTGAACGCACCCGCCGGCGCCATGTGGCCCCGGTCATAGCCGCTGCTTTTGTAGTCTTTCAGCTCGGCGCGCTCGCCAGGCTCAAGATCGGGATCTGGGCGGAAATCGTCGCTGCGTGGCACGTTGCCGGAAATGATTTTGTCTTTCACCAAGCGATAGGCCACCCAGTCGGGCACCTTATGTGTGTTGTTGTGCGAGAGAGCATACCCGAGACGGCATAGCAGGACAGGCGACATGCTCGGCGCGCCGTACACCAGGTGCTCGCGGCAGGCGTCGAGGGAGTCGGCCCTCACCGTACCGACAAAAATGAGAAATAACGCGATCGACCAGCTTGTGCGGCTCATGCATAGCCCTCCTTGGTTGGTTATTGGTGTGGATCCATCGAGAATATTAATACCTACTTATGAACCTACAGAACCTTTCGCCTATTAGGCTATGCTGTGTCGGTTAATTCAAGGAGGGGCCATGAAACCAACAACGCTCATTCTCGCCGCCGCACTCGCATCGTTCGCCGCAGTCAGCTTCGCGAAGGACACCAACGTGAAGGGTCACTACCGAAGCGATGGCACTTACGTCCAGCCGCATACTCGTTCGGAACCGAATAAGTCCTACAACGACAACTGGAGCACGTCCCCGAACACCAACCCGTATACGGGGAAGCAAGGCACCAATTCGCCGACGTGGGACGACAAGGCACCATCGCGCAAAAAGCAAGCTTGGTGAACACGCCATGAAAAGCTCAGTCTGGTATTTTTTGTTACGGCGTTATCGTTGTTTGCGGTTAATTTTGGTTATGCCGCCTCGTCGGAGGGCGCGGTTTCCGCGACCGCCACACAGCAATCATGCGATGCGTTAAAACAGTCTGGCGCTTCAAATGAGATACTGGCAAAGAGAGGCTGCTGCTCGTGGCATCAAGGTGTATGCGGGTGCAATGGCGGCCGCGTGGTTTGCTGCGATAAAACCTACAGCCCGAGTTGCACCTGTAACCAGGAAGGCCCGATTACTTTGCAGAACTAGATTAGATTAGGTGTAGGCCCTCAAAATTGATGGCGAGCCAGCGCAAACCAGTTGGCGAGATCCGTTCACGATGCCGTAATACCTCGTGGTCGCGTCCGAACTTAGAAAGGGGTTGTCGATCTCGGGCGTCACGCCCGAGAGCGTAACGCCGGGATGTTCAAGCCTGCTCTGTAGTTGCTTGATCGGCCATTCGAGCCGCCCACCGCTTGGAGTCGCATAGAGTATTCACTTGGCCCCAGACATACCAACGCGCGCGATGTAGCCCGAACGCGATTCACCGGCGCGCTTCGCCGCATCGTCGATCACGCGCAACACGCGCCGCGGCAGCGTGATGTTGGTGCGCTCGACCTTCTTGTCGATTTCGCTCAAGTCCACGTCCACGACGGCCCAAGTCCAACCCTTCCACTGGCGCTACTTCGCATGTTCCTCAAGCTGGCGGAGAACCGGGATCGGCCGCTTGTCGTCCAACAGACCATCCAGGTGCAACAGAATGGCTTCCTTGGCGTTCACCAGGGCTTCGTCCAGTGTGTCGCCGGCCGAGAAGCACCCAGGTATATCCGGAACGGCCACGCCGTAAGCGTGCTTTTTGCCGCCTTTCTCGATTGCTACCACGTAACGCATAGTGTCCTCCTACTTCAAACCAGCCTGTTTTCGTATTGCCTTCACCAGACCGATCCCGAGATCCTTCTTTGGATCTGGATCGGAGATATCGATCCGTCAGAGCACCCCTTAAAAAGCGAATTATCTTTTTTTGTAACACTATACCGTCACCCGATAATTCGCGATAATTGAGGGATCCGATTTGTTCATGACAATCTTTTCCTTGCATCACGACTTCGTCCCAAGGGCATGCTCCCGTCATCTCGGCCAAACTGGCCAGTCATTTTATTGATCAGCGAAAACCAGGTGCCCGCCACCTTATTTCCTCACTCTCAATCAGCCGAAGCGTTGTGAGGTCGCCACACAACGGGTCCAGACTGTCCACATGTCTCGATGCCCAAGCCAGCCATCGCCCAAGGTCACTTTCCGGATTGATCGGACCATGTCTTTCGGTTGCCATGCGGCTGACGGCCTCCATATATGCCCTGATCTGCCGACTCTTGCGCCAAGCGGTGATCTGCTCGTCTAAGTCTGCTTGGCGCACTTCCTCCAATCGCCGGACCTGCTCCTCTTCGCGCCGGCGCCGCTCTTCTTCTTCCCACTCGCGATGTCTGCGTTCCCGCTCAAGGTTATCGGCATGCGTACGCACGGATGCCTGGATAAGGCCGACGATGAAAGCATTCAGGCAGTCCTCGATACGTTGCTGTTTGCCATCTGACCAGCTTCGACGCTCGCCATTTCCGTAACCCTTTATCCGGAGGGTGAGCCGCCCCGTGGCTAGGTAGTCGTATTGGGGTGTGCTATAGAGCCACGGATTTCTTTCCTGCTGTTTCCGTTCTGCGGAGGTAAGCTCTCGCACCGTTCGGGTCGTGCTCTCCTCAAGCGATATCTCGTGGCTTATCCCCAGTACAGTAATCCGGGTTGCCTGATTATCGTCAGTGACTAGATGATATTTCCGCGCTTCCAGTGCCTTGGCGAGTGCATCCACGATACGCATGGCACGGTCAATACTACCTGCTGCAATCCGCACATCGAAACAGCCCTTGGCGCGCGGGCGGGCCAAGCCGGTCTCATCGGTCTTGGCTGCCCGCAGACTCCTCTCCGTCCGGGCCACCAGCATGTGGGGTGCACTCAGGCTCGGATCTACTGCTACCCGATTTTCTGGCGCCTTCTCGGAGACAATGAGGCGCTCTGCTTCTGTCTGCTGCACCGGATCGGGCGGCGGCGGCTCGTGTTTGGTGAAAACGGCCTCAGATTGTCCATCCTTTCCAAGAGAAGGCAGCGGCGAACGAGGCGGAGCTTTACCGGCATCCTTCTTCGCCCAATAGCCGCGGCCCGGGACCGGTATATTGAGCCTTCGGCAGATCTTTGCGAGCCCAACGTCAGAAAGGCTGTATTCTTTGGCGAGATCCCGCAACGGGCGGGACCAGACCTGCTCGTAGAGTTCCTCGCGCTTCAGTCGAACGGTTTCGTATGCCATGGTTGATCTCCTTGAGGTGGCGGATTGCTGCCGGTCACAAAGGCAAGGACGTAATCAAATTCCGGGCAATTTCCTACCGGGCAGTGAAAAAGTTAATTATTTTCCGTTAAGGCGGTCAAAGCGTAAAATTTCTCCGAATGGGAGAGATCTGAAGATTGGCTGCACTGGCGACTCAACAGCCGCCATCCTGTGACTTAGTGAAGGAGGATAGTTCGCATGGAACGCAAAACCATCTTGGTCGAATCCCTCGGAGCGCCCAAGCGCATTGTTCAGCAGATCGAAACAGACCCAAGACCACTGCGGTCTGTCCGCTCTGCAGAACACGGTTCAAGAAAGACGACCCGATCGTCCTGGTTGACCTAGTGAAGCGCCTCCGAATTACCCCCGAACAGGGAAATCAACCCGAACACGTCGTTCGTATAAGCATTTGCGAGCCATGTTCCCAACCAGTCATCAAACACAGGCGAGAGGCGATGGATAGCCTGATCGCCCTGCTCGCAAAATTGGTGGTGGAGGACATGCAGAAAGATGCGGACAGTAAACACAAGTAGGATCTGTGCACCCCACGCCCCACTCACTCACGAGTCAAAGCAGACCGCGAAAGCTTTCGAAGCGGCGGTTAACGGTAGTCATTCAACACCGTGGCGCAAGTAATCCTGATCATCTGCCCAAGTCCGTCAAACCCGCGCACGAGACGACTCGACATACCCGACAACGTCCACAAGCCCCTGCACGGTGGCAATGTGTTCTGCGGGCGTGGCATGGAGAGCGGTATTGGGATTCCACATCCAGGAACGCATGGCGATCTCGTCACCCGCCATTATGGTTTCGAGACCTTGGTAGAGGCGAATCACGAGAACCGCAAGTTCCCACGACTTTTGGGTTTTCTTGAGCGAGTATTCACCGCGGGAAAGGCGCGAAATGGAGCCGGTGCTGACACCGAGCACTTTTGCGAGGCGGGCCGGCTCGATCCCGAGCATGGCTGCGGCGCGGAGCACAGCCTTTCCGAGCACCTCGGAACGATACTTCAGAGAAGGAGTGGTTTTTCCACGCATGCTTGTTGATCCGGCGGTGGCGACCATCGGCTGAGTCCTAGAATAAGGTCGACTTGACCGACTTCATGCGCCCTTGAGGAACCCGTTTCCGGATGGCGGCGAATTGCCGGGCAGTCAGGACCCCGTCATCGGGCTCGTAAGCCGGTAATACTTCCTTGGCCAACTGCTTCAACGCGTGGTGAACCGTTTCCGTCTCCGACATCCAAAGACGAGTCACCAACCGCAACAGCGTGGCACGGCTGATGGCGTCGGCCGCGTCAACTGGGGGAAAGCGGAGCCAGATGTTCTTGGTTTTCATTTGATGCACCATCGGTGGCCCAATGAAGCAAGAGAGTCTTCAGAATATACGCCATGCTCAAATGCCCAGCGACCGCGATCGAGATAAAAGCATCAGGTTTGCCCAAGCCAGCGCGACAACCGAAGCGCATCCTTCTCGGAAAACCCCACCTTCGGATCGGTCAGAATGAGGTTGTCGAGGTGGTCCGGATAGCGTCCCGGCTCGTCATCGATGGCGAGCCAGCGCGAGTCAGCGGGCGCGTTCCGTTCACGGTGTTTCAGCGCCTCGTGGTATCGACCGAACTTGAGGAATGGGTCGTCGATCTCGGGCGTCACGCCCACGAGCGTAGCGCCGAGAGACCCAAGCCTGCTCTGGAGTTGCTTGAGCGGCCATTCGAGCCGCCATGTCGAAGTGATCACGAGACCCGCGTTGTGACCTTGGATTGCGTTCGCGAGCCGCGCGATACAGACCGGGTCAAACATCTGCTCCGGCGGACAGGGCCAGCGGTGCAGGACCCCGTCGATGTCGCAATAGATGAGCGTCTGCATACGGAACCTATCTTGCGAAGCCAGGCTGTCTTCAATGTCGGGATGACAACCTAGCGCCGGCCTCGTTCAGATCGCAACAACCTGGACGACGCGGTAGCGGGCTTCTTGGTTAGCACCTTGCCCCGGAACTTCCTGAGCGAGGGGAGCTTTTTCGCCTTGAGCCGGTCGACGCGCGCGAAGATCTTGTCCAGGCGCCGGTTGGTGCGCTCGAGCCGCTTGGCCATGGCCTGGAATTGCGTGTCCGCGTAGCGGGTCAGGTAATCGATGAGTTCGCGCTCCAAGGGGCTCAAGACGGTTCTAGGTTTCCCGGCCTCGCGTTTCCGCCGCGTGTCCTTCTGTGCCTTTTCCATCGCGGCGATGCGGCGCGTCGAACGTTTTGCTTCACGGTGGGTCTCGTCCAAGGCGCGCGAGGCCCGGTCCACCGAACGTTTGAGCATCTCGGTAAGGATCTCGGCCGCCCGTTCATCGGTCATGGCGAGGCGCGTCGCTTTCGCTTTGCGTCGCGCGGTCTTGGGTTTGTGTGTTGTCATGGATATCTCCGCGACCGGAGGGGAATCAACCCGCTGTGCCTCGGCGGGCGCATAGGGTTTGCTTGCTCTCCGCCGCCATCCTGATGGCCCATCACAGCGCGGACCCGCCCTAGTTATCGAACTTGCAACGACGCGATCAGGTTCGGATTCGGGAAAGGGTTTCTTTCCGTGCAGGCACCGGCGCCGCCAGCCGCGCCATGCTCCGCGCGAGGTCTATCTTGTTGGCTTGTTGGGGGCAGCGCCATATAGTTAGTTGGAACATGCGGAAGCAGCCAGTTCGATGCGCGACATGTTCAGCGGGCCAACTTCCGGGCACGTGGCCGGAGCGGTTTCTGACCAGCGAGACGGTTGTCCAAGTAGCGGCGCATCTCGCGCCAAGGAATCGTCTCGCCCGTGGCGACGACCCCGGCATACCGCTTCTCAGCGACCCCGTGGAAATCGCTACGCCGTTCCTCGTCGTCAGTCTTTTCGGCGATGGCTTCGAGGATAAAGCTGTGCGTGGTTTTGCCCAAGCGTTTTGCCACTACCGCCACGCGGGCCTTGAGATGTGCAGGAAGGCGAATCGTGGTGGTGGGCATACTCAACCCTCCAATGAGGACATGTTCAATGTAGCGCCGTCGCGCTACATCCGCAAACCGGGCGCCCAGTAAGGTTCTTGCTGTTTGGGAACAACGTCCAATGAATACTGTTGTCCAAACTGTTTGGACTGGGCGGTGCGGAACGCACAGATGTCCGCAGCGACGCGGAATTACGTGGGACCGACACCGTCGCCGGGGAATTCCTTTCCGGTATCAAGAGCGAGGACGACACGGCCATTGCGGCACTTGATTTCGACCGTGTCGCCGGCGCCGATGCCGACCTGTTTCCACACGGCGCACGGCAGGACAAGGTGAAGGGCGCCGGCCCGGCGCACGAGCCGTGCGGATCGCAGAGCAGGTTCGTCTTGTCACGCATCGCCACCTGTTCCCCCGTCGACTCTCGATCAGCCATTTCGGTGCAGGCCGCCATGCCCCGTCAAGAAGAGGATTCGACGAAATTGACGATATAGTCAATTTCTCCAAGAATTGACTATATCGTCAATCGTTGGACATGCTCTTCCCAATTGGCGTCCCGCCCCCCAGGCGGCCAAGGCGCAGCGCGTCTTGCATTGCGGTGGCCCACCACGACAAGATGTTCGTCTGAAGATCGTCTTTCCGGAACCCCACACGGGGACGTGCGCGCGGTCTTATTTCCGGTTTCAAGCCAGGTCCCGGGGTGCTCATGTCCTTGCTCGACTCGATCCGATGCGACTATCCGCTCCCCGATCCCAGGGTCCAGGATGCGGAATTCCAGACCAAGGATCTCGGTGAATCGCGGGGCCGCTACACCATCACGAAGGCCGGGCGGCTCATCCGGCACCGACAGGGCGTCGACCTGATTGAGGAGGCCAGTACTGGCCAGTCGGTCGACTCCCGGCCTGGCGAGGACGTCGGTCACCACGGCGACATCCGGATCCAAGCGATGCTGCCGGGAAATGGGACGCTGGAATACGTGGTCCGGTTCACGCACGGCACGGTCGAGTGTATCCGTCCCTCCCTGGAAACGACGCCGGCGGGCAACGGACGGTCGCTTGCCGAGCTCGCCGATTTCGTGGACCAGCTCGGCCGGGAACGGTCGGCGAGCGAGGAGGCGCTGCTCCGCCGCATCGAGTCTCTTGACCCGGAGGTTGCCGCCCAGGCGATCGATGTTCTCGACGACCGTGGCAAGGCCGCGTCCTGGCTGACACGTCCCAATCGCGCGCTCGGCCACGTTACACCGCTACGCATTTTGGCCCGCGGCGGGCGACAAGAGATCTTGGACGTCCTGGGGCGAATACTCCACGGCATACCAAGCTAACGATCAGTGGATACGGTAGTATCCGTCAATATCAAATAACGACGGATACTTGCAGGCGGTTTGGTTTTGCCTCGGGGCCGCCGGCCACCCTTCTCCGCGCGCACCTGCATGGATCGGCGTGCCGGGTCTACTCGACCGCCATGAAGGTGCGGGTTGGGGATGTGTTTTACTATCCGGATGTGGTGGTGAGTGACGCGCCATTCAGTCCCGATACCGTCTACCTGACCGCACCGCTTCTGGTCGTGGAGGTGACCTGCGAATCCTCCGAGTCGCGCAACATGTTGGAGAAACGGGTTTCCTACCAAGCCCTTCCGAGCCTGCGGGAATATGTGGTTCTCTTCGATCACGAGAAGCGCCTCATCGTGTTCCGCCGGGTACCCGACGGATGGGAACAGGAGACCTGTCTCGCGGAGGATGTCTACAGAATGACGTCCATCGGACTCGATGTGCCAGTCGAGAAGCTGTACCGCGATGTCCCAGACGTCGCCGAAGAATGATGACACCATGAAGATCGTCAAGATACTCTGCTTCTCGACCCCCTCCGCGCCGTCAGGCATGGGCATCACGATCTACCAGGATGGCGACGGATGGTATTACCTGAAGGCCCTGGCCATGCAGGAAGGGCTCGCGACACCGTTCGCGCGGATCGAGGACATCGAGATCCACGTGGGCGAGAAGATGACGCTGATCCAGGAGACGGATGTACCGAGGCCCGCAGAACAGCGCTAGCCAAGGCATACTCCCCCGAGATCAGCAAAATACTGGCGTCTTGATCACCGAGGTAACGATTTTGGGAATGTCCGGACTCTGCAGATGAGGCCGGTGGACGGAGTCATAAACCCTAACGCTGTAACTCTACTTTAGGTGTTGGGTTGTTCGGCAAACCAAGCTAGCACGGACAACATCGCGCGGGGGACCACCCCGGGGTCTTCAGGGATACCACTCGCCAGAGCCTTGATCACCAAGGTCAGACTGGTGTTGTACTCAATACCCCGCAGGAAAAATGACCCCTGCTCAATGTCTGTCGCATCGAATACCAGCCCGACCTGGGGCTCATTGTTGCAAAACGCCGTTGCACACCACAGAAACTTGGGAAGCGGTTGTAGCTGAATATCAAGCCGTCTTCGTTCATCAAGAACCGTGGATGCGCGGATCTCGCTTTTGAACTCGTTAACTGTGGTGAGGTAGATGTCCCATTCGAGGCGTGCATCGAATGGAGCCATTCCCTTGATTCGCATTCCCTCAAGTAGCTGATCGAGATCTATTACGGCATTGCTGATTGCATCGAACGGTATGCGAATTTTGTGATACAGCGGAACCAAAAGGTTCTCCGGCTGCGCAAGAACTGTAGCCAAGCCACTACGCGGGCTTCTCCATGAAGTATTTAGGAAATCTCTGTCAGATTGTGACCCGTTCGAATGAAGCATCGGTGCGACTGCAAAACCCATTCGTGCGAATGGACCCACTTGATCATCGTGGGCGTACAGCTTGTCTATCCTGGATGCCCGCACGAGCATTCCGTTCCGGCCGTATGGCATGGGTTGCTGCAAGCCGAGACTGTAGCCAGTAACGGCTACGGCGTGCTTGCCCAAATAGCCATGCTCCCCGTCATATCCTGGTGTCCCCATGAATTTGACGGGATGATGCGGGGCATCATATAGGTCGACGATCAAAAGAAGCGGTATCTTCGCCCGCAGGTACGCGTACAAATTGCTCTTGAGGATATCACTGCGATCCGCACGGACCATCAGCGGTTCTAAACCGACGTCGCGGATGGCATGGGCCATCTGGATAGCATTTAACCCATCGTTTGGGAGCGTGCGCGTCTCCCTTGGCCAGTGAATTGTAGCGGCCCTGGTGATCGCTACCGGCGACGGTATCGGGTGTTGAAAGAGTTTTCCGGTACCTTGGAATACCGACCACAGCGCGCTGGTAGCGCACGCCGCGGCTACGCGGTCCTGCTCTTGAAACGCGAGTGTCTTTTCGGCTTTGAGCCTGATGCCGAAAATGTTTGCCTCATACTCTCTCGTGCTGGGATAGTGCCGTCGACCGTTGTCATCTTCGTAGGTGCGAAGACAGGTACGACCAATAATCGTTTGCGGGAGGGGTTTAACTACAACAAATCCAAGATACGAGGCGCTGAGTGTCTTCGCATCTGCACCTTTGAGGGCCAGCTCAAAATCCTTTTCAGTTATGGTGTCGCGGAAAAAATGAAGGCGCGTGCAAACGTGAGGATAATCCTTGAAGCACCGAACGTAGTAACTTGCGAAGTCTTCCAGATAATCCCGGTCGATGTAATTTCGCTCGACCAAAATGGTCTTGGCACCGAGGTCTTTAAAGTAGCCTTCGAAGTAATCGAGGTGGAGCTTCCTAGCAACGACGCCCAGAGGCGCGCGGGCCTCGTCAGACAGAAGGCGCCTGAGAGCATCAATACTATAGGGTTCGAGCGAATACGGAGGGTGGGCAGCCTTGCCCAGATTCGCGCTGTCCAAGTGTACGCCTTACAGCGTAACCGGCTTATTTAAGCTGTTCAGATCGACGCGACTCGCTTCCGCTAGTTCCGTCTTGGCCTCTTCAGTCCGCTTAAAGATTTCGCGCAGCTCGTTCTGGCCATTTTCGCTCACAAACCAGTTCTTGGCCTTCTCAGCCATCCGCTCCGCAGTCTCAGTTGTCTTGCGTGTCATCGCTTGCCCCATTCGCCATAGCTAAAGTGCGACGCTTTTGATGTGTCTCTGGACACACCATCCCTTTTTCCAATGGACCATGCAGTCCGTGTAACAAGCGCCGCATATGCGGCGCGCAATGTTGCCTGAACACCTGAGCGACCGCAATCAATAATAGGCATTAACCATTGGAAATCAAGACGATTCAATGTGTTATGCATGATATATGCCAAACTTCGCGAATGTGGGACCGAATTGCTCGAACTGGTATAACTGACTATTTCAGAATGGTTTTTCCTGTCCTGCGAATGCAACACCCCCCCCCCAGCGGCGAAGGGCTCCGCTTACGCGCAATCGGAACACGAGGAGCTGCCGACTGACGCCATACTGTTTGGCCGCGTCTTCGCTATTCAGGCGTTGTTCTGCTACCCAGTGCGCCGCCTCGTTCGGCACGAGCAATACGGGGCCGATCCAACCCGCCTCGTTTTCCAGGCGCCGGTCATAGACCCGCTCGCCCTCTGGGCCGAACGGTTGATGCGGTGGATGCATCAGTAAAGCATGGCCAAGCTCGTGCGCCAAATCACTGCGCTGCCTCGTCATCGCATGGGCATCGTTGTGAATGATGATCCGCTTATGACCGGAGAAAACCGTAATTGCCGAAAACACACTGCTGTCTACGTGCGCGAGATAGTCAACGTGCTGCGCGATCTCAGGGCGATCGGCAGAAAGCCTTTTCATTGGAACCACGGGGATAGCGAGATGCTCGGCAAGACTCCACGGACAGAGCGGTGCGTGGGGCGCTGCGCCAAGTTCCTGGCGAACCTGGATGGCGAGTTGATTGGTGTAGCTTTTGAATCCCCTCTCAAAAACTTCACTTCTTCTTTTTGCCATCCTTGAGGTTCTCATAGGCGGCTTCGATTATAGCCTCCAACGCTTTCACGGCATCAGGTTTCAGCCTAGGGTCTGCACGCAGAAGCGTTGAGATTTCTGCAAGCGGCTCCGAACTGGCGGGTCGAGTGGTTCCCTCTACGTAGTTTGCCGGATTGATGCCGGCCCACGCCGCCAGCACGGCAAGGCTTGCGGCGTCGGGCTGGCGTCCTTGAGCCATGCGCGTAAGTGTTGAGGCACTAACTTCCGTCTCCTTGCTGACTTGCTTCCAGGTAACACCTCGGGCGGTCACGGTCTTCGCCAAAGCGTTGTAGAACACCTCCGACTGGAAACCCTTGTTCGCCTCCATCGCACACCCCCCCATAAGAAATTGCAAAAGTGACTGTTGACAACCGAACTAGCAACGACTAGATTCGTCCTATCTGATTGCACTTTAGCAATCAATATGCACGGTGGCAACACCGTATTCGACCACTTCAAGAAGAGGTAAAAACGTTATGGAACAAACACATAAAGACGAGCACAGCAATGAGAACAAGATAGAAATCCAGATCATCTACAACGGATTGACCAAGGAACTCGAAATTCAGCCACACGAGCAGGTCACAGCGGTCGTCGAGCGAACGGCTCACATCTTTGGGATCACCCAGAACGTCCACACGCTTGCCCTTTTCCGCACGGATGGGACGGAGATCGCGGTCAATCAGTCGGTCACCGCGGCAGGAATCAAACCCCATGAATTGCTCGCACTGCGGCCGAGTGCCGTGCGGGGTGGCTAAAATGCTGCGGGTTCCCGTACGACTCCTCAACGAGACTTTTCGCGTCTTCCGCGACTGCGGGCAGGGACGAAATGAATGTGTGGTGTACTGGACGGGACCCGCAGATTTCGCTGACGTGGTCGACCAAGCGGACCATCCAGTACATCACCGGTCGCCGATGGAATACACCATCGACGATGCCTGGCTGACACGCTACTGGTTCCACCTGGGACAGGCACGACGGGTCATCCGGGCCCAGATCCATACTCATCCAGGTGCGGCGTTTCATTCAATTACGGACGATGAGTTTCCTGTGATTTCCCAAGCGAGCTTCCTTTCCATCGTCATTCCCCGTTTTGCCCAGGGCACGATTTCGTTCGACGACGCCTGGGTCGGTCAGTTGAATGCCAAAGGCCAATGGCTCGCCGTTCCCCATGGCTCCGTTATCGAGGTGGCGCGATGAGCGCACGCCAGGCGCTGGATCGCACAATTCGGCTCATCCGGGACGCCGTGGCGAATAGCGTTACCGATGATGAGATTGTCCATCGGCTGCAATCATGGCAAGTAAGGCTCATTGCCAATGAAAAGAACCTCCGATCGCATGCGGGTCAGACGTGCCTCGTCACGTTGGCCTCGTTAACGGTCCGCATGGGCATTCAAGTCGCTATTGATGCGCCCGAGGTTTCCCTGGTCGGCGCCCAACCTCCTCTTCGGGGATCGAGGCTCCTTGAAGCGCTGATTGAGTTCGGTGCGGATACGATCCCAGGGAGCACGATCACGACAGACCCAAAATGCTCTGCCGACATAACGTTTGTGCTCGGCGACACACCGGCCCCATCAAACTCAGCCTATTGGCGTATCACCGGTACCGAGTGGGCTGGACGCATCGAATACATGGAACAAGAGGGCAACGTCTGGGCAACCGCATGGCCGATCGGTGCCATGACTGCGGCGGTATTGGCGGCAACAGAGATATTCAAGGCAGCTGTTGCACTTCTTCCACTGCGGCGCGTTTGGGACGAGATGCTCGCACCATGCCATGTCGCAGAGTGGGACTTCGAGGGCGATGGCCCTATTCGCTCCTTCGACACACCCATCCCGGTCGATATCATCAGCGCCGGGGCCATCACCCAGTCGGCCCTGTTCTCCCTGTATCGACTGCCGTTACCTCTGGCAATCCGCATTTTTGACGACGACATGAATGACCTCACTAACATCAACCGGCAGATGCTTGCGCGCCGGTCCGATTCCGGATTGAAAGCGGATATCGTTGCCAGGGCAGCGACGCATCTTCATTCGTGTCTATCCATACCGGAGCACTTCACCGAAACTTCTGCCGTGCGCAGTTTGCCGTTGGCGCCTTTTACGCTAATCGGTGTCGACCACATTCCATCGCGCTGGGTCGCACAGCGCGCGGTGGTCGGGTGGCTTGGAGTGGGTGCTACCAGCCACTTCGAGGCATCCACCTCATCTCACGAACGGTGGCAATCGTGTGCAGGCTGCCTTCATCCGATCGATGACCCGGAGCCAATCGAGTTCATCCCGACCGTGTCTTTTGTCTCATTCTGGGCGGGTCTCTCATTAGCGGTTCGGTTTGTGAAACGGTTAATGGGAACACCTTATCTGGACGAACACCAACATCTTTGGATCGGATCACTACGCATGGGCGATAAGAATGCAGCAAGGTTCGAGCCAGTTGCTGCGCGGTGGAACTGCCCTGTGCATTGCGCGAACTCTCAATACAGCCGCGATTGCGTATTCCACACCCATCCGGCCACTGATTCCATGACGACCCGGCCACCTCCGGTCAGGGAGCGACGCACGGTAACTTGACATACCATCCGCCCTTTTTTCGGAAAGGGGATGGTAATGGATCAAAATCTGCACTGGCTCAATAATTTCGTCAATCCTGTGTCAGGGCGCGACGCGCCAGATACTTGGTGCACATACCACGAACGTATTGGGCACACTTCGTATTGCGGTAATCGGGGCTTCCGGCGCGGGACGCCTTGCCATCGAGCAGTTACTCCGATCAGGCGTCGCTGAACTGATCGTCGTGGATGATGACGTCATTCTAGAGTGCAACCTCAATCGAATTGCTAACGCGACCATCGTTGGTGCTCGCACTCAACGCAAAAAAGTCGATGTTGTCGAGAGAACCGCCAAACTCATCGGCATTGGCACAAAGATCACGGCACTACCGGTTTCCATCCGAAGGCCGTTCGGCACGTTGCGACAGCCGATGTGTTGATTGGTTGCGTCGACACCAGTCTGGCCCGCGTCGTCATGAATCGCATCGCCACGTTCCACACGTTGCCGTACTTTGATCTTGGCGTACGTATCGACGCCGATGGAGCCGGCGGAATCGAATACGCCGGGGCGCGGTACATTACTTACAGCCCAGCCGTTCAACGCTCCAATCCAGAAACGCCATTGACGGCGAGAAATTGCGTGCTGAGTGGCTCGCTTTGACGGATCCTGATGAGCTCCACCGGCTTCGTGGCGAAGGGTACCTCAAAGGCACCGGTGAACAGCGGCCGGTCGTGATGCCCTTCAACATGCATATCGCAAGTCTCGCGGTACTTGGGCTTTTCGCGCGTCTGCATGGTTTTCGGACCACTGATGACCGTGACTACGCTACACAGAGCATTGCCATCTCACATGGGCTGCGTTTCTCAGGAACGGAGACGTCTGCTACAGGTCCGCTTGCCAACGATATCGGTCGCGGTGAATGCACTCCGCATCTTAGACTGCCCGCGTATGACGCGTGGCTCCAGCGTGGGTAACAATCACCTAACGTCGCAGCGGAAACGATGCCGAAGCACATTTAGAAAGATGTCGGTGACACGGTCTAGTGGATTACTGATTTTGACCTGCTTGAACGTCGGTTCATGCGAAAACGGCCCTCCGCGAAATGACGAGAAACCCCCGGACTGTCCGGATCTTTTTCCACATTCGACAATTTGCGAATTTTACAACGACCCTTGCGTATGGTTATCTTTGTCCAGACATGGACGACGCAATCTACAAAATCGAAAAATTTCCACAGGACGGACGTCTCTGGCGCGTCGACCTGTTCGGTGAGGTCAATCGCAACGACCCAATTCCATCTGACCCCCTAATCGAGGTGCTGATGAGTCCTGTCCTCCAGGATCAGGCACGGATTCATGGTCTCGCATCCAATCTCGCGGTGGATCACAACGGCCGCAGGTCGTTCTGGGTCAACGCGGGCTACCTACCACTCATACGCACCGTCTCGGTCTGGCGAGACGGTGTTCGTCTCGACTCCATGAAGCTGAACGGCATCGAGGAGGCGCGCTTCTCCGGACTCAGTATCACGAGCAGCACCGCGCGGCTGGTGCCCGCCGACATGCGACTTGATGACGCCAGCCGGGAATTTCTGATCCCGAAGTCTGCGTACCACCTGGGTGGGCGCGGACTTCGGGTTCTATTTCTGTCAATCGATCACGACGGGGTCGCGCATCGCGTCCTGATCCCGGTCGTCGAGGTTGGACGCTTCTATTATTTTTGCAGTTCCGAGCTCACGAAACGGCTTCTTTGGGGACTGCTCGACGACAATGGCGGCGAGGTCTTCAACATGGAGCGGAGCCATTCTCCCGTGGATGGCGTTGGGCTGGTGCACTTGCGCATGCACATTCCCGACGCCGATGCCTGGGTCGTGTCGAGATTCGCACACTCGCCACTCGCGCTGGCCCGCGCCAGGTCGATACACGATTCCCTCGTCATCAAGAAAGCCAATGGACAACCCCTCGTACCCGACATCCTGCCGCCGTTCGAGGGCGCCACTGACCTCGTCGCGCGCGGCAAGTGGTTCACGTCCGGCGGCGAGCGTCGATTCTTGGTCTTCTGGATTAATTCTTGCAGTCATCCATTTCCGGCATCTCACCTACGGCACAGCAGGGACCTCGATGGCAGGTCTGACGGCGTGGAGGATCCAACTCGCCCAGAGGTCAAGATGCCGATACGCACCATGCCTAAGGATAAGGATGCGAAACCCAAAAGGCTTCGCGGCGACACGGAGCCTCGGAAAAACCTCGTACGGCTTGAATCATTCTTGCATGAGGCCCGTTTCACCGATCTCGCCAAGAAAGTCCGCGAGAAGGTCGAAAAGGAGGGGTGTCATTTTCGGACAGCGGTTCGGCCTCCGCCAACGACCGCGCCCATCGATGGGTGGTCGAGCGGAGACGGGACGTCCGGGACCAGCGACGCCGGACCCATCACCATTACCACCAAGGTGGATGACTCGGACGACGAAGCAAGGAAGCGAAAGTCCAGGCCGCTGCCCTATCCACCAAGTCTCGCGGCCGTCGAACAGGCTGTCCTGCATCTTTCTGAAATGTCTGACATAACCTACCGCTTCATTCACGTGAATGGTGAAATGGGGAATGGCAACGCGACGCTATTTCCTGCAGTGTGCAGCGAGCATCCAAGCTGGCCGTACGTCGACGGCCAGCGCCGACAGGCACTGGTTGCCGAAATATGCTATGTGGGCACATACCATTACCTCTTCGAAGCCGAGAGGCGGAACAGCGATAAATTCACGACACTCTACGTGCACGACTGGGAATTACAGCGGCTTGGTGACGACGTATTTGCCCAGATCCTCGATCACTGCGCAAAAAACAAAGGGGCGTGGCTCAAGGACGAAGAAATGCGTGGACTCAACTGGCAAAAATTCAAACACACTTGGCCCATTCCTGCTGCATTCGCCGTGACACTTCTGGGTCTTCTGAAAAGTATTGCTTCGCAGTCATATACTAACTCTCGGCTTCGGACGACGGGATTGTTTCCTCCATTAACTCCACATGACAGCGATCCTCAACTATTAAGAGCGACCGAGTCTCCTTCTGTGCTTGTACAAGGTGCCTCTGGTCAGTCTAATTCGGATGAGATTGTCATGACCCCGCAATGACGAATCCTCAATCGAAGGTAGTCATTCTTTCTGGCACCATTCAGACCGGCGACGTCGTCACCGCATTGACGGATGGGTCAATTGTCGTGTTGGAAACATTGCGTACACACGCCAAAGAGATCGTTGTAGCCGTTAACCATTCCTTGGGCCTGGATATCATGGCCGATGGTGAATCAGGTCTCACGCATCTATCTGTTGAGGTGCCGAACAGAGGATGGTCGCATTTTGTGTTTCATCCCGAATTCTTCGAATATCACCCGGAGTTAGCTCAAGCATTGTTAATCAACGCCGTGAAAAAATGGGAAGATGCCGGGTCGCCTGACAAGCTTATCTTGGTGATGTGACTTCCTTGCATGGCGCAAACCATCCGGGATGAGTCGTTCTTGCCCATAACCTCATTGGCGTGTTTGCTACTTGGACTTCGAAAGTATCACCACCAGCAACGCCGTTAAGGCCGCCGCTCCGATCAGTACCAGCCCCGGGCCCACCTCTTCGGACGGCTTTTTGCGCTCTACTCGCACACCTTGGCGTTCAAGCCTGTTCACTGACTGGTCGACCATGGCCAGTATCTGATTTGTCTGCATCTTTAACGCTGAAGCGGCACGCGCCAACTGATCGACCGTCACGGCTGATTGGCCATTTTCGATACGAGACCAAGTTGGCTGGGACACCCCGACTGCGCGCGCAAGGTTGGCTTGCTCCAGCTTCTTCTGCTCTCGAAGATACCCCAGAACTCTGCCTACCAACGCGGGATAGGTTGTTGCCGGCTTAAGCATGCTGTTTGACATTAGGTATGGATATATGCACCATATGCATATATGTCTTTATGCACATGATACACTTATGAGGTCACATCATGCAACGCATGGCACCGGGTACCGTTATTTCCGTTAAGGTTGGCCTAGTCTGGCACGTAGGGATCGTCACAGAGCGCAGAATCGATGGCTACCCAACTGTCATCTCTAATTCACAGAAGGTTGGACATGTTGCGGAGGAGACGTTACCAGAGTTCGCGGGCGCTGGACTGGTACGCGTACTTGGATACCTTGGCAATCTGGAGCCCTCCATCGTTCTGCGACGCGCTAGGTCCCAACTGGGAAGGGGATGGAGCCTTGTTTATTCGAACTGCGAACATTTTGTCCGGTGGGCGCATGGATTAAGACCCGTCAGCCCACAACTACGTGCAGGACTGGCCATCGGTTCATTTGTTCTACTCATCGCTGCGTTACTCATTCGTGGCTAATCCTTGCGCGGAAAGCCAATTTCCCAAAGGGATGCGACATATCCATCTAAGCTACCGAGCGATTTACCCATAGGGCATGAAATATTACTCAGGAAGCGTTTCCGGTAAACGTCAGACAGGACGCGCGGAGAGGCTCTATCCATGCCCAAAGCGGGTTGGATTGCGCACGAAAACTGATCCAGTTCGGATGCAATTCAACAACGCGGGTGGCGTATTACCTGAAGGCGTCGACCAAGCAAGAAGCATTCGTGTCACCGTTCGCGTGGATCGAGGACGTCAACCTCGGTCCAGCATGCAAACAGTGCCCCTTGAAGGCTAGCCGTTCAGTTAAAGTGTGCGAATAGGGGCCGCTAGTCAGTACGATCAGCGGCCCTGTTGGCGGAATGTTGAGTTTACTGGGGGTGGTGGGCTTTTTTGGGGAAACTCTGGCCAATTCATAAATGTTGCACCATTCGGCCCCGGAAACCTGACAAATAAAGCTGAAGCCGTGGTTTGGCTGGCCGATTATCCGAGCGACTTGTGGCACTTTGAAAGATGTGGCACGCTAAGCTGAGAAATGGCAACGGGAAGGCAACACCGTGAGTGAAGATCTAATATCCCGACAGGCCCGCCGGATCGGTAGGTTCGGGTTCCTGTTACTAGGCAGCACCACTCTGTCGCAACTCAAGAAGAGCAAGTTTTTCCGGGCGAAGCTTGCTATCGATGAGGAACGGCGCAAGCCGGATGGCATCGTCTTTCTTCCTTTGGGCGGGGTAAAGGCAGTGATCGAAATCAAGCGGCCACAGGAACTTAGGGAGAAAATAATTTCAGATGTCGTAAAGGACTACAGCCCTATCGCCCGTGCCGTTTGCAAGCTCCTGATCATCACAGATGGAAAGAAGACGCGCTGGTATAACGCTTTATCTGAGCGCCCAGTTCTGGATGAAAATGGAAACGAGGTTCGTTTCCATCTCGATCTAGCGAAGATAGACGAACAGAAACTAAGTCCAGAGGATCAGATATCCCTCGTCGCCTTTATCGAAAAGGCGGACTACAGCCTCACCGAGGACAACGACCAGTTTCAAGAGCTGCGAGTCATCGATCCAAGCGGCCTGGCCAAATCCGTATGGCAGAAGATATGGATCAACACGGGTAAAGAGCCGGAAAAGTGCCTCTATAACGTCGTTGAGATCCTCGTGTTCAAGTTCCTGAGCGACATCGGAGTTCTGACTGGGAATTATTCATTTGCACGCGTCGTCGAAATATTGGTGAATGAAGGTGCCCGAGCTGCCCTTAACCACTACGGAAAAGTGAGCCGCGACCGCATCCGGAATCTCTTCCCGAAAGGTGCGGACGGAACGACAGTGATTAACGGCACGATTTTCGTCAACGAGACAGGTGCGCCGAATCTGGCGCAAGCTGGGCTGTTTGCCGAAGTTATTCGCGCGTTCCAAGACTACGACGACAAGCATGGTTCGCTCCAGTACATTGATCGTCAGTTCAAAACGCGTTTGTACGAATCCTTCTTGCGGCAGCAGGCCGGTATTCGATCCTTGGGTCAGTACTTCACGCCGCGTAACGTCGTGCAGCCGATAGTGCGGATGTCGAACGCGAGCAATCTCCGAGCAGGAGATAGTATTTGTGATCCATTTTGCGGAGTTGGTGGATTTCTTCTCGAGGCGATTGCCGAGAATGACAATCTCCTGCAGCAGTTTAAGCCAGTTGACGGCCACGTTCGGCCCCAGATCACGTTCCGCGGATACGATAAGGGCACAGACGAGAAGGACGATGAGCGCACCATTATCCTCGCTAAATCGAACATGCTTGTATATCTTTCGGACCTTCTCTGCGAGTACCGCTCGGAAGCTTATCTGGAGGAATTTGCGAGGAATGCATTCAACGAAGTCTTTCACCTCATTCGGTCAAACCTTGGCACGTATGAGCGGGTTGCACCCGACGAAAAATATAGCTTGATCATCACGAATCCACCGTATGTCACAAGTGGATCTGCAAGCATTAAGGCCGCGATCGATGACGCAGGCCTTAATGAACATTATTCGCACGGTGGGCGAGGAACTGAATCACTGGCGATTCAATGGATCATCAATCACCTTAAGCCTGGAGGGCAGGGTTTTGTGATTGTGCCTGACGGCCTACTCAATCAGGATCCAATCCTCAGTTACATTAAGTCTGAATGCGACGTGCTCGCCGTTGTAGCGCTCCCCAGCCGAACGTTCTACTCGACACCGAAAAAGACGTATATCCTTGGACTTCGCAAAAAGGAGAGCAACAAGGCGCAGACCGATCCCGTTTTTACCTATCTCGTATCGGAGATTGGTGAGTCGCGCGACTCTCGTCGAGCTGCAATCTCAGCGAACGACTTGACGACGATGGAGCAGGGATTCCGCTACTTCCGATCCTCGCCGAATTCCTATGTATCATCCGACGCACGCTGCAAGATCATCGCATGGTCGGATTTTGTGAAGATGAGGAACTGGCTTGTAGACCGGAATTGGTCACATGAAGAGAAGGTCGAGCTTGGCATCGTCGATGAAATAGTCGAAGTGGATGCCGATACCTTTCGCGATCTCGTAGGTGACGCCAAAGACGCCCTCGATATGCTTTACAAGGAGCTGGCGTGACTGAGTACGCCGAAATTCAGATCGGTGACCTTTTCGAGACGGTAAATGGCCGCGCGAAGTTCATTAAGGACTATGTAGATGCGCATCCTGGCGCGCATCCTGTTTACTCAGCCTCCGTAACAAGACCGTTCGGGCACGTCGATGAGTTCGATTTCAACGGCACCTTTCTCACTTGGGTAATGAATGGATACGGTGGGCGCGTCCAGGAGATTTCGGGACGGTTTTCTGTTAACCGCGATCGGGGAGTATTCGTTCCACGAAAAGGTGTAAGAGTGCCGGATCTGGCCTACTTGCGCTTTGCGATGGAGCCACAACTGGTCGCGACTGCGGTTGGACGGCGAGTGGATGGTCGGGCAAACGAGTACACAAAGATCTATCCTGACGTGGCGAAGGAAGTGCTAATCCAATTGCCACTGGACAACGCTGGCGGGTATGACTACGCCAGGATGTCGGAGTTGGGCTCCAAGTTTCGACGGATTGAGGCGGCCCAGGCGAATGTACGACTGGCCAGAGACTCGTTGCTCCGAGGCGCTTTCGCGATTGATATACCGGAGCCGTCAGTGACTGTCGGTCTAAGCGATGGGCAAATTTTCGCTCTGTCGATCGGTAAGCGGGTTTTGCTTGCCGAACACACGGAATCTGGCATACCTATCTACAGCGCGAATGCACTTGTTCCGTTTGGCGCCATCGGTGCGTCGAACCTATCCGGCTTCGAGAAGCCATCTTTGTTATGGGGAATCGATGGAAACTTCGCGTGGAACCTGATTCCTGCTGGTGAGGTGTTCGCAACGACCGACCATTGTGGTCGTTTGCAGGTATTGGATGACCGTATCGACCCCGACTACGTGTATTGGTTTCTCCAGGCGACACGCGGGAGGTACGGATTTGATCGGGTCTATCGGGCAAGCCTGCAGAATATTGCGGCCGAAGTTACGGTGACTCTGCCAGTCGATGCGGGGAACGGCGAGTTCTCCTTGAAGAAGCAACGCGTTCTGGCGGAGTCGCTTCGCAAGCGGGAGCGGGCCCGCGCAACATCGCTCAATGCCATTGAGGATGTGCTAAAGGCGCGGATTCCTGTAGTGATCTAGGGTCTTTACAGAACATTTTGTTTGAACGAACCGGGGTGGTCGCACATGGCGTTTACAATAAATCCTTTCGTAGGTTGCGGACAGAGGAAGCAGCAGGACGGTCCTTCGCCCCACTGCCATAATGCTGTTACTTCGGTTTTGCCCACGCCATGACAATCAAAACAAAATGTCGATCCATAAGCTTGGATCACCGCCGCAGATGGAATGGCACCGACCCAGGAAGGGGGCGCGGACCGGAACGTTACCGAAAATATATGATATCTGCCAAGTCCAGCGGCGCCTGCGCCAACCTCAGCCGTATCGCTGGCGTCTTCTTGTCCTCGCCCACTGCGACGTAGTTGTAGAACACCCAAAAGATCCTAAGCAGCTTCACAACGATTTCCGGATTGTAGAGGCTGTACCCGTACCATGTTTTGTATGAGGCGCTCGATGTGGCAATGGGCCGTTCAAGAAGCGCCAACCAACGCCGGAGCTGCATGAAGAACCGGTCGATGGCATGCAGGCTCGCCTTGGCGTAGAGCCGCACCAGGTGATCGGGGGCGTAGTCCTTCGTTGACGGTCAGATCCTTGTTGGTCTGCACGTAGAAAGCGTGTCAGCTCGCCGTGCCTTGACCTCCTCGTAGAATGCACCGAGGCACACCGCCCGGATGCCGGATTCCAGATCCATGAAGAAACGCAGTTTCTCAACCCCACCAAAAAGACGTTTCGGGGAAAAAATGGCCGTAGAGCGTGTACTCCGAATGCACCTACATGCAGTAGCTCGGCAACTGGGTGTCGACGGTTTGGGGGTGATGCCCGTCTCGACGTCGGCACATCTCGGCGTCCCATCAAGGCATGCGATAAGCTCATGGACGAACATCGGGACGATCCGATGCTCGCGCGCGCGAGGCCATGCGAGGCGGTCCCACGACCCCAACGCGCCTCTTTCTGAACACTTGGTTCACGCCAAGCAGCCGAGAGACGGTTCGTTCTCTCGGAATCTTGCCCAATCTTTGCACGTACAACACTGCCGTCTCGACTTCCAAGTCCGACGGGGAGTAGCCAGGCTCGTACAATTGTTCGCGAACCACTCTCCAGTACCAAAGCGGTGGCCGATCCATATCACGCAGGAGCGAGGAACTCCAAATCCCATGCTCGCGACCCACCCCGACGAACCGCGCCGGCCAATCGGCCAGGAGCCACATGCCGCGGGATAGCAAGATGCATCTGCCTCTCGCTCCCAAGGTTTCAATCTCGTTATCGTTCTGCGCGAACCGTGGTTCGCCAGCATTCCATCGGACGAAAACGGAAGTCACCCACCTTAGCGAGTCCGACCGCTCGCCACCGGCAAGAAGCCTCATCAGTTGATGCAGGACGTCGAAGTAAAGATGTGAATACACCGGTCCCGTGCCAGGAACCATCACCCACCCATCGCTCAACGTCTTGAGCAAAAACACCTGGTGCCCAACCTGAGCCCGTACACGCGGGTCGCTTGGCTGGGGGGCTTCGCACAGGTCCTTCCCGCACCGGAAGCACAATGTGATCGACTTCTTGTCGATTTGGTTGCGGTGAAAATTCACCGGTGCGCGGCAACGTGGACAACGATCAAGCAGCAACCGCCCATGCCTCTCGCACAGCGTCACGAACGCGAGCCGCCATCGCCTCCGAAAATACGGATCTTCGTCCTCCCTGAGACACATCGGACAGTATTGAAGTCCAGGGCGTTTACGCGTGCGGTGATACACGCCCACCGGCATGATCCACTTGGTGTTGCCGTGGGGGTTGTGCCTTTCATATAGCCATCCTTCGTAGGCCGCGAGCGTCGTCTGCCGCACCCGCTCGATGGGCGTGGCGGTCTTCTCCGAAAGCACCCGCAGAATTTCCTCGTCCGCGGATTTGTCGATGTCGCGGTTCCAGATGGCCTTGCGCCGCCAGGCCAGATCACAAAAGGTGTGTAGTCGCAGTCCATGCGCTCGCGCAAGCCGCACGAGCCACGATGACAGCAGCTCATCCTCGAGCGGCTTGAGGTGGACCGGCCAGAGCTTCCCCGAAAGACCTTCCGTCCCCAAAACCTTGTCGGGCGCGCGCATGGGAAGGTTTCCAGATATTCACACGAGCGTCTCCGCCACGCGCCGGCGGTCCGACGGTCCCGTCCAGTCGATCGCATTGAGGCCCTTGGCGTCGATCAGCTCCGATCCGGACTCGACCCCATGGATCGCTGCCCGACGCAGGATCGACGCGATTTCCCCGATCAGCCCCTCGCTCATGGAAAGGATCTTGGTGGCAAGCGAGGTCTCGATGAGGTTCGACGGATTTCGGAGCGGCAACATCCGCTCGAAGCTCGCGAGGAGCCGCAGGTACTCCTCGTCCATCCGCCATTTCGGCAACGGCGCTGGCTCGAACCGATTCGCCAGCTGGACGTCGCTTTGCAGGGCGCGCACTGCGTCCTTGGTGCCGGTCGCGGCGATTGGCACGCCGACCTCGTTTCCGAGGAACCGGATCACGTTGAGGAATTGCCTTTGCTTATCGAGGTGTCCGGCGAGGATGTCCTGGATGTCGTCGATCATGAGCATGCGCAGCCCAACCCGCCGGAGCGTGTTGACCACCTGCGACTGCTTCTTCGACACGTGGTCGCTCGGCTTGTAGGGCGCGAAGACCTTGTCCAAGATCGCGTTGTAGAATCGGTTCTCGTCCGGCGCCGTGACCCGCACCATGAGCACCGGCACCACGACCCCGTTGCCATCCGGATTGTCCGAGGCCGGGTGCAGCTTGATGAACCGGTTGGCGATCATGGTCTTGCCATTGTTCGAGGCTCCGAGGATCAAGAGGTTCGGATGCCGACTGACCTTCGGGTGGTCGATCAGGTCCTCGAGTTTCTTCATGATCTGCTTGGCACGCTCATAACCGATCCAGCGGTCACCCTTGATGCGCTGGATGCGCTGTTCATTTGGGAGCGCAAGCACCTCGCGCGCCTGGTCATTCAGGTGCGTGAACGACGCGCGGGCAAGCTTGCTCATTCGATCTCCTCCATCTCCTCGAACGGCTGGATGTTCGCGGGGATCGAGGCGGTCGGCAATACCGAGACGGTGCCTACCCCTGTCTTGGTCTTGGGTTTCTCGACCGAACGCGCGTCACTTCGGCGCTGCGCGTTACGCCGCATGTGCTTCGTCTGGCGAACCGCATCGTCCTCGATCTGTCGCATGCGCTCGTGCGCGTCGAAAATGAGATCCTCGTTGATATCCTTGACGCCTTTTTCCTTGAGCCAGCGCTCGGCCGCCCGGATCTCCCATTGGCTCAACGGCGGCCGTGAACTATCCCGGTAAGGCACCTCGAAGTGGTCTTTGATCTCTGGGTCGTAGAAATAAAGCATGCTCATGTCCCGGGGGTCGTACCGAAAGATGAAGTAGCGCTTGGCCTTGGGGTTCTCGTGGTCCGTGGCGTTGATCCAGCGATTGAGCGTATGGCCGTAGTAATGCACGTGGTCGATCACGACACCGTAGTTCTGCACGGTGCGCTCGACGAACGGCAGGAAGTCGATCCGAAGCGCATCCTCGTCCACGATCCGGTCCGGGAGGCCACGGCCCGGGATGTCGTCGTCGCCGAATATCCCGAGTTCGTACTTCTTGATCGGCGACATATTGATGCCGGTATGGAACCGCTGGTGGTAGACCTCCACGATATAGACCGCGAGCCAGCGCTCGAGCTCCTTGAGCGTCATGGCGGCCTCTTTCTCGGGGCGGTAGTCGCCGCGTCCCTCCTGATCCTTGCCGACCGATCCTGGCAGCGCACGCAGGTCATCCATGAAGGTACCGAGAAGGCTCTCGATGTGCCCGCCGTAATTCGGGGTTTTGGCTGGCCGCCAATAAAGATCGAAGTGGTGCTCTTCCAGGGCGCGCTTCAACATGTTTCCCCGGAACTCCTTGGCGTTATCCGCATGCACGACATCCATGAGGCCCCACATCGGCCAAGCGGTCTTGATCTCGCGCTTTGCGAGCCATTTTTCCTTGGGCAGGATCGCGTGCACGAGGCACAGCCCCACGGCCATCGCGCTTGGCGGGTCGAGGGACAAATAGAACCCCGGGACCATGCGGCTGTTGACGTCGATGGCGAGGGTGAGCCATGGCTTGTTGATCGGCTCGCGGTTTTCTTCGTCTACGATGTTGATCGGCAGTTGCGTGTGATCGATTTGGAACACCGCGTACGGGAACTTGGCGTCCGGGTATTTGCCCCGGACCGGGTCGAACATCTCGCCCGCTTCGCGCGCGCCGACGCGGGCGGCACGGCGGACTTTCCTGGGAATCGACTGGATTCTGTTCCGGACCGTGTTGTAGTGGGGTGGCTTGAGCTTGGCGGCCCTGCACCGGTCCTTGACCTCCTTGAACACCTTCATGGGGGAGATCTTGCGTTTTTTGAGAAACTTCTCCTTGATCACATCCTCGATGATTTTCTCGATATCCTCGTCGAGCTTCTTGTCGCCCGGCCCCTTGCGGTTGGGTGGTAGAAGAGAAGACAGGAGCCCCGAGCACTCGTAGGCGTCGAGCCAGCGGTAGACCGTGGAACGATCAACATCGGCGAGCTTGGCGCGCTTGTCGACATCGGCGGCGGTGCGGCCGGCCTTGTCGGCAAGCGGCTTGATGATTTCGAGCCGCTTCCGGGCGACCTCCCAGTCCTCTTCCGAGATCGTCGAGAGATCACCGCGCTTGGCGTCGTCCTCTTCATCGTCTTGAGAGGCCTCGATGGGAAGCGCAAGCTCGCCGATCGCGAGTTTGCGCGTCTCGCCGGTCTCTTGGTCCTTGGCGAGGACAGCGTCGAAGCCGATGACCCGCGTGATCTGGTAGAGCCGTCCTTCGGCCGACACCGGCTGACCTGGCTTGATGGGAATGGTCATGGCCATGGTTTAACCCTCCGTCCGAGATGGAAAGTAGATTGGGGAACGCATGGTGATGGGCTGGTCGAGGTTGCAGCCAATGTCGCCGGCCGCGACCAGCTTCCAGAGCGAACTCGTGAGCACGACACGGCGCTGTTGATCGGGGGTGGCTGCATCCAGCAGCGCGCTTGGCGTCGGATCTTTGAGTTTCCGCAGAGTGGCGATAAGGAGCTCGCGGTCCTTCGGGTCGGCGGGACCACGCCGGTACCGTCGAAGGAACTTCACGTTATCGAGGTAAGGACCACGGATCTCCTTCTCGGTGATGAATCCGAACCGCCAACCCTGGAGGCGCGCGAAGCGGCGGGCGAGCTTGTACTTGCGCTTGATCGCCGGCCACTCGGCCCGAATCTTTTCCCGAGGCTTAACCTCGTAGAGGTGGGGCTGTGGCGTGTGGCCTGTCTCCGGATCGGGACGGTACGTGACCAGGGCATCGGGGGTGTAGGGACGGGTGACTCCCTGGTCGTCCTGATAGGTCAGCTTGAGTGGCTGTTCGTCGACCTTGGCCACGCGTGGATCGGCGCCCAGGAGAATATAGAAATCGCGCTCGAGTGTGGCCTCGAAGGCAGTCATCGTGGAAGCCACGATTCCGGTCAAATACCGGTAATTCATGGGTATTTTGCGTGCCGGCATGGTTCTCCTTAACTCAAAAAAACCGATCTCATTACATATGTCGTATTGTTAATCCATTCGCTCATGATGGCGTTATCATTCTTATAACATGATGTTACGAATGGATGTAACCATTTGAAGGTTGGATGGGATATTCGCATGTACTGCTGAGATTATCAAGCGGCGGCGGCCATCCGATGCCGGGCGAGATTTCGCTCGCGCACCACGGCGTGCTGTTTCTGGACGAGCTGCCGGAGTTCGACCGGCGCGTGCTGGAGGTGCTGCGCGAACCGCTGGAATCAGGAAGCATCACGATTTCGCGCGCCGCGCGCCAGGCGGATTTTCCGGCGCGCTTCCAGCTGGTCGCGGCCATG
>CBDDRH010000053.1:0-24637 GCA_965233025.1 uncultured bacterium | reverse complement strand
AGTCAAAGAAACCGGAAAGTAAATCGGCGTCAAGTCGCCTGCAGAAGGGACTACATCGGCGGCTGGTGAACGACCGTCTAGAGTCTCTTGATTGTTCTCGTCATTCAAAGGCGGCACCCCCGGAACCTCGGAAATAGACTACTTCCCAATAAAAATGGTGTCAACGAAGCATTCAGTAAACGATTGGCATTTCAAGGGGTGGGGCGCCGCGCGCTACGAAAGGGCCTCAGCCTATTCGATGGTGAGGTGTGATCTTATTTCCGACTCGGGTATGCGGGTTGTGGATGGGTGGACTATAATTGCTATTCTCACTGCAGACTGAATTGCAACGCTGCCTCGGCGTTGCAGGGATTTTACGAGATCGCAATGATTCCAACGAAGGAGTCATCATATGAATGACATGGTCAGATTGTCAGTGCTGTGTGGTCTCTTGCTGGTCACGGCATCGGCCTTCGCTACAGATGTCGTCGTCAACGGAGTTCCACTGAAGGAGTCAGTACATAAATCTCTCGAGCGTGAGTACGGTGTTCCGATCAAACCGGGCAGGTATTGGTACGACAACGTCTCGGGCGTTTGGGGCCGTGAGGGCGGACCGGGTGCCGGCCAGATCCATGCGGGGATTAAGCTTGGTGGTCCAATTCGGCGGGATGCCTCGAAAGGCCATACCGGTGTGATCGTCAACGGCCGAGAGTTGCACGCGCTCGATGTGGCGGCGTTGCAGCGTTGCCTCGTCGTCGTGCCCGGGAGCTATTGGGTGCTGGCGAACGGCGTTGGCGGTGTCCAAGGCGGCCCCCCGCAGTTCAATCTGGCTGCCTTGTGCGGAGGTGGGTCGTCGGGTGGTTCGAGCACAACGTGCGAGGACTATGGCGGTGGCCGATTCAACTGCAGTAATCAACGGACCGGTATCGGCGTCATCGGCGAAGGTGGGGGCCAGGGCGCGGTGTTTATCGACGGCAAGGTCATCATGACTCCGAACTGAGCGACGGCGTACGGACCGCCCCGAAACAAGGGTCGAGTTTCTACTGCGGATGTTGGATGCCAAGACATGATCCTCTATCTTGTGATCCGGCAATCCATAGGCCTGATGCCGACCATCGCCACGTGATCAGAACGCTTTCGTCAGGGGGCGAAATAGCAACCCGGTGTTGGAGACGCGGAGTTCGATCGTGATGCGCTCGCGTGCAGGGAAGAATGCCGCCGATCCATATTCTGCATCGACCACCGGTTCCAGCCAGCCATAACTACGACGAAGTGCGAACACGTCGACCAATCGATCCGTCGTGAGCTGGTAGACCGTGCGCGGCCTCGCGCGTTCGTCCTCGATGCGGTGGTAGCGTCCCGCAATACGGTCCAACTCATAGGCAGTGTGCAGGCCGAACAGATTCGCCCAAGGTTTCCACTTCAGAATGTGCGCATCGACGTAGACTTCATCGCCCGCCAACCAATAGCTATCCGTCTGCCCGTTCGCCAGGTGAATCGTGACGCGGAACTGAGACGGCCCAACCGGTTCCGCTTGAATGGTTGCGGCGAGATCCTCGCGCGTCAAGGCACGGTAACCTTGCAACGAGAGCTGAAGCGTCAGAAACAAAGCGCCGCATGCCAGGCAGGCCAAGGCTAAGATGATATGCAATGATAGGCGAGCGAACCGCCGTCGACGCACCGATGCCGCCCCGGCCAGCATAAACAAGAGTCCGAGTACACCGAATCCTATGGATGTGGCCATCAGCCAATCAATCATGAAGGCACCTCGTGATTCGTCGGGGTGCCGCGCACTCGTAAGACGCTACAGACCATGGCTAAGTCTAGCAGGCTGCAAAAAACTCGCTCATTCATTGGGCAAAACGCAAAGAACGCTACCAAGGTTGCTTTGCCGTGCGTATCGGGAGACCCCTATCCTTTCGAGGCCGCGCGTTGCGCGAACACAGAAGATCATCGGGCTCCATCTCCTTCTCTGTCTTTCTGATTTTGCGGCTTCGGCAAGTAAGAAGGATGGTCTGGCTCGGTTGGAAACGATGTCTGAAAATTGCGGCGCACCAGGGCCTCTTGTACAAGAGGCCCTGGTGAACGTGAGGATGGCCGGGTTCTATTGTACTTCTATGGTGATAGTCTGGCTGGCCGCGACGAGTCCGTGATCCTTCGTGGCGCCGGTCACGGTGATCTGGTGCGTTCCCTTGCTCAAGCCTTTGAACGTTCCCTGGAAGCCCTTCTGATACTCATTATCCACGTACACGTGGGCATGGACCGCCTGGGAGCCCTTCGTCAACTCGTACTTCAGTTCAAAACTGTCGCTGACCGTATCCCCGTTCTTGGGAGACGTAATCATGATCTTCGACCCGTCTTCTATTGGTTTATCCGCTGCGAAAACTGGTGCTCCGCTGAGACAGCCCGCTAACGCGATCCCCAATCCCATGAACCCGATACGTCCCATCACATGCCTCACGACCTCCTTGTTTGAACCAGTGAAATGAGCACTGCGCCTTACTGCCCCCTACGGAAGAACTTCTTGCCCGGATTCAATTCGTTTCCCCAAGTCCGATCGAAGAGGGTGTGGGTTCACACCCGTTGTGTGTTCAAGGTGTCTTGCTTCGATGGCTTCACACCTCAATACGACGATGCCGACCTTACGAGCACACGAGTCTGCATCATGCGTGGTCATCGAAACGAGCTTGGTGCAGTCGACAGGTGAGAAAGAGTGAGCAAGCGGAGTGCCAGTTGAACTTTGTCTATGTTTTCAAGAGATAGACCCCAACACTCTCATGCGTCTCGTTTTGAGATTGTAAATGATGTCGGCAGGCTCCTACGCAGGCAGAGTCCTTCACTGTAGGAGTAAAGCCTACATAGCGCGAACGGAGGCGCCAATTCTCATTCCATCGGATAGCGCGCGCTGCCTCGCGTATTTCTCACGCCTGTCGGACGCGGTTGCTGTTGTTAAAGTATTACTGACAGACTTGGAATACCGGTGCTGCCCTTCTGTGTCTGGTTCTGGCTTGCGGGCCAATCGGAACTTTTCGATCGGTCACCGTTCTGTCTCGCGTATGGTGGGAGACCAGTCATAGGGCCATTAGGAATCTTGACGTGAGGACAGTGAGCACACTACACTTATGAAATACTGGTATTTAAGGAGGCGTTCATATGGCTGAACAACGCGGGCTCAGTGGCGGGAAGAAGTCGTCGGTGTTACGGGACGCGGCTGCGTTGACTACTCAGTTGGCGGCCGGCCTGGAGAAGATCGGGCTTGCGATGAAAAGCCGGACGTGGCGGCGAGAAGGTCGAGCAGGTCTTGGTCCTTTACAGCGACAGGTTCTCACCCTTCTTCGGTCCAAGCCCGATCAACGCGCGACAGTGTCCACGGTGGCGAACGAGCTGGCCGTCAGGCTTCCGACTGCATCGGAAGTCATCGCCACACTCGAACGGAAACAGTTGGTTCGCCGGCGTCGTGACATGAGCGATGGACGGGTTGTGACGGCGCAGTTGACAGCCAAAGGGAATCGGTCCGTCACGCCTTCTTCCCGTATGCCCGATCGATTGGCGACTGCGACGGAAGCACTCTCGGCATCGGAGCAAGTCGTCCTCCTTAGGTCCCTGGTGAAGGTGATTCGTAGTCTCCAGGAACAGGGTGAGATTTCGGTCGCGAGGATGTGCGTATCCTGTCACAACTTTCGCCCCAATCAACACGAGAGTGCCGATCGCCCGCATCACTGTGACTATCTGAATGTTCCGCTCGGCGATCGCTCGCTCCGGCTTGATTGCCATGTGTACGAACCAGCTTCGACCGCACAGACCAATGAGGCCTGGGTTAACTTTACTGGTTCTCGCACCGCGTAGGTGGCATTGGGATGAACGGACTTGCAGGGAAGTAGGGGATCCATGAGTGAAAGAAAGACAACCCTTCTCTTTAAAACAGGATCGCCTCGCCCATCAGAGGATGAATGGCTTGGGGCAGAATCCCATATGCCGAATCTGAGTGGGGAACTTCGACGTCGTGAACCGAGAGGATTGGGCGTCTCTTCCGGTTGGATAGTCGGTGCAATGTTTGCGGCGGGTGTGGCAGCCGGATGCCTTGTTATGCACCTATTCGACCGACGATCTCGGACCTCCTAGCAGGATACTAAAAAACTCCACCAGTATCCGAAAACAGTTGTTTGGCTGGTCTGTCTGGTTTTTTGGTTGAGCGAGACTAAGCCGATGAACCAGATCAACTCGTCCCGTAGCCTGTTAGATCTCTCTCGTTCTTAGCGCGGCCCATTTCGATACAAGAGGTGATCGGCTTCGATCTGCGAGAGTAGATCATCCAGTGCGGCTTGGATCGCTTCTGTAATGGGGGTCTGATCAGAAGCCGTGACCCACCGAACACTCGACCCTACCGTTTCATTTTCCGCCAGATACGACTTGATCGGCGGCTTCTCCGAAAGGCCCAGCGCTGATTCCAGGCGTAGACGGTAGCGGTAGGTGTCATGGGACCGCATGGTCAGCCAGGCTTTGATGGTCAGAGTGAGATCGGCTGGTTGGTCGCCGACCGAGGCGAATGACCGGCGCGACTGAATATAGTTGATTGCAGCAGAACGAAGGTCTTGTGCCGGCCACTCAAGCAAGACGATGCCCGGCCTGTGATCGGCGCCTTCCAGTGCAAGAAATGGCACAATGACTTGGAGTGATTGCGCGATGACGGTAGGCGAAACAGTTGGAGGCGCCGGAGTGACATGAATTCGGTGGACGCATCCCAAGCTGAGCAGCAGGAGCCCGCTGAAAACTATTCGAGAGGGTAGACGTAGGAGGTGGTCGCCGTTCACGGATTCGTCGTTGTTGCAGTGGGCGGATTGATCAAGTCCAAATCCTTCAAGGCCCGCAGGGCCTGTTCTCGGTATGGTCGGTCCGTGGGATTCGTATAGGTGTCGATCACGCGTCGATAGGTGGCGCGTGCTTGGGGATACTGGCGCTTGATGGCGAAGTATTGGCCCAACGCCAGCCAGTTTGCGGCTGCGGCTTCGTTGGCGGTTTTCATCAAGGCAAATTCCTGTTCGACCGCTGTCGTGCCTTGTTGGGCGGCCCGTTTCTTGACGGTGTCTCCCATCTGGCTCGCCATTGTTTCAATCTGCTCATTGCTACGGATCGCGGATTCCACTCTGTTGGCTTTCAGACTGTCATAGAACGCATCGGAATGACTCTTAATCAAATTCGCTCGCTCTTGATAGGTATCATGGGCGCAAGCGGATCCTATCAGGCAGCAGGCTACGAGGAGCAGTGGTCGGTACGATGCAAATCCGCGTCTTGACATGAGTGGCGCTCCTTGGGGTCCTTAGCAGGTGAGGCTCCAATATGCTTGTTGCAGTTTATCCTAACCGAATTCGGAAAGGAAACACGACCGGGCCAGGTCACGCCGTCCGTGTCCGCTAGTGACACATGCGTCTGAAGTATGATAAAAGTCCAGCTCATTTTTTCCGGCTCTGTATCGTCCCCATCGTCTAGCCTGGCCTAGGACATTGCCCTTTCAAGGCAGTAACACGGGTTCAAATCCCGTTGGGGACACCAGTACTACTGCTTGGAACGCCCCCAGAGCGGCGAGGCCTGGTAGACCTCGTATACCCTGACAGATTTTTGCACAAAATCCTTGCCTAGAGCGGTGCCAAGCGTTTTACCATTTTTCTACACAGCCGTTACCCGCTCTGTCATTGGCGATTCGCAGCATGTCCAATAAGAAAGAGTCGTTCCACGCTCTCAGCAAGGCGATTGGCGTTTAGTCCAGTGTGTGTGAAGGCGTGGGATCGGAAATTTCGAGCGATTTTCACACACCCTCGAAACCCTACGCCAATCGACGCGCACAGCCGGATGATGAGTCACGCACAGGGACCTTAGAACGTGCACAGCTGGATTTCTTGACAGGTTACAGAAACGCTGTGTTACGGTCAGGTTTTTCGGCGGGGAAATCTAACCATGCAAGGGAGACAAAGATGACCAGCAAATTCTACCGTGGTGTCCTCCTTCTGGCTGCACTTGGAGTGTTCGTTGGTGTGCCCATGGTGAACGCCCACCCGTCCCCCGTGGGTAATGTCAGGGAGGCCATCGACCACGCCAAGCAAGCGGTGGCCCATGGCAAACAGGGGCATGCTGAGGAGCTTGTGAAACATGCGGAAGAGTCGCTGCAGTTTGCGAAGATGGGAGGTAGAGGCTCGCATTTGAGCGAAGGGATTGATCATCTCAACGAAGCCATAGAACATGGCAAAGCTGGACACGCCGACGTGGGCACCGAACACGTCGAAGCCGCCCTACAGCATTTTTTATCTGAGATCGAATGACGGACATTCTCACGAGTGCATGCAGAGGGGGCGTTTGACAACAGCGGGGATTCTAAGCTACGGTCCAGCTCCGGTTTAGACAGCGATTCCAGCTACGTGTCCTTGCAAATTGGCTCTGGTGGCCTACTATAGCGAGATTCCCGTTGGGGACACCAGCAAACACTGAAGCTCATCTCCCGGAGCGGGGTTTAGACGATGATCTTCCAGAGAATGTAGCCTGAGCTACATCCGAGCTACAACTCTGGAGGTTTTTATGTCTACAGTTTTCACCATCCCACGCGCAACCCCACTACCATCAGGGCTTTGCCTCTCGACATTCCCTCTAGCCCAAGTGCAGAATCTTCCCATCGTGGATTCAGTGGGATGTTGCCCTATTCGATCTCAATGGACATCAATGGGCTGGGTCTCTGGAAAGACCGAGATGAGTGACCTCAAATGGACGACGAAGAAGCCGACGAAGATTGGGTGGTATTGGTATCGCGGTGAGTGCAATGGAAAGACCGTGAAAGTCCTACACTTCATCGATGACGATGGAGAGGGGCCCTATCTCGCCACATCAGATGATGTGGCATTGAATGACTTAGGCGGCGAATGGGCCGGACCGGTTGAGCCGCCGTTGTCAGGGCAGAGTCGTTAGAAGCTGGTTTGCCTGTCTCGTAACCTGCTGGCAGTACTGATACTGGCCATACTCACCAAGACCTTCCCGAGCAAACGCTCTCTTGGCATATGCCTCTTATAGATCTGGCCTTGCCAGCCCTTGTAGGCACAAGTAGAGGTGCCGAAGCGAATGAGGGGGAGGAGCGAAGAGGGGGGATCGTAGGAAAGCGTGTACCAGATGAGGGCGAACATTGATGACGCACACACGGGCAGGAGCATCGGCGTCGGTGAGGCTATGGTCCCTTGCAGATCGACTCGAGGGCGGCCAATCTCGTCCGAAGATAATTTCTGATATTGTTCCACCCCACATCTCCACTCACCATGCCTATCGGTGTTTGGGCATTTTGGAAGCGGCTCTTCGCGGTCGGCCCACCAATTTGGAGAAGAACGGTTTTTGTCTCTGCAGCCCACTGACCTGTTTCTTTCACCCACCTCGCCATGAATTCATCTCTCCGATCGCGAAAGGTTCCAGCAATTCTGCTCTGCGCGTACTCCCTATCGATGCGTTCTCTCAGTGCGTAGCCCTCTTTCAGCTGCTTGGTGCATCGAGAGTCTGGTAGGGTTGCGGTTGGGGGGGCCTCCGCTGTTCCTGGGGGCAGGTTCTCTGTGTAGAGGGCTTCACCTTTTCCGCCACCTTGACGCATGGTTCGCTCATCGGTGGCGGGCGTCTTGGGTGGCGCGCTACAGGCAGTGAGAATCAGAACGAGGACAATACCAAGCAGTGTGTTGGCCAGTGACACGTGTTCACCTTGCAGATCCGATTCAGCAGGATAGCTATTTCGACAAGCACAAACAAGTGTCTGTAGGAGCCGTCTTTACCTTCTGTTGATGAACGCACAGAAGAGCGATCATGCCCTAAGAGAGGGGTGTAGTTAATTCTGGATTTTTCCGATTCGGCCCTTGTGCCCTACTGCCCAACCCTCCTACAATACGCCTCCCTACGAGGCCCCATGATCTTCACACGTCGCCCCTTTTGTCGCTTCCCTGTGCTGCAATGCGACGTCACATACGACGCTGGACTGTTCCAGGGCCAAGGCATCATCTGGAGTCTCTCGTGTGTCGGTTGGCGTTTCTCTGGTGATCTTCAGCATTACGCGAAGCGATTGGTACAGGAACAGAAGGAGTATGTCCTATGAGTGGCGGTTGGCGCATGTCGTTCCGGTTCCCCATTGCCCTTGTGCTCTCGTTCGTGTGTCTCGCCGTGCCCGTATGGGCTGACTTTCAGGCTGGCCTGGATGCCAATAATCGTGGAGATTACGCCACAGCCTTGCGTGAGTGGCGACCGCTGGCGGAGCAGGGAGATGCCCTTGCGCAGTACAACCTTGGGGTGCTGTATCGCAAAGGCCGAGGCGTGCCGCAGGACGATGTTCAAGCACGGCAGTGGTATGAAAAAGCGGCGGTACAGGGACAGGCCAAGGCGCAGTTCAGCCTGGGGACGTTGTATTTTAACGGAGAGGGAGTCCCGAAAGACTATCGGCAAGCCTTGCGATGGTTCCGTCTGGCCGCAGACCAAAGAGAGGCTGTCGCTCAAACAAAAATTGCCATCATGTACGATGATGGCCAAGGGGTGCCGCATGATATTGTCCAGGCGTATAAATGGTACAGCTTGGCAGCAACGAACGGAGATAAGCCAGCGGCCGAACTTCGTGATACGGCTGCCAAGCAGATGACCCCCGCCCAGATTGCCGAGGCGCAAAAGCTGGCGCAGGAGTGGAAGCCAAAAAGCAAATGAGCAGCGAATGCCCGAGACACGACGGCTTAAGCGTTGAGATGGGGCAGCGAGTGGTGAAGGGGACGACGCACTGACCATGCGGGGTGTCACGCACAATGCTCATGAGAATGAACAGGAGCTATCCGGGAACACCGCGTACGGCTGCGGTTCGACAGCCATAAGAATGGGATATGAGACTATTCAGATTTGCTTTGATGTTGCTGAGAGACGCGGGATGGTCTTCCTAACCGCCCCGGTAGGATGGTCCCATGCAGGCAGCAACAGCGCCAAGTACATCGCGAACGCGTTCTACGACGCGATTCATCTAGGCTGCAGAGGAACGGCGGAGAATCTGTTGCAGTTTGTCTTTGAGGATTTCGAGTTCGTTGGCTCCCTTTGAATTGACTTTGAGACACCGATTGGGATCAAGGCCAAGGTGTTGTAGCCTTTCCTCGGCCGGCACCGCATCGTCAATCCAGAACCATTCACGCGTGCCTGTCTTTGCGACGGCATCAGCAACCCAGAGTTCCTTGTTGTCGTGGTTTTTCCAGTTCGCTGAGCGAAAGCTTGGGGCCTGAAGGGATTTCATGAATTTCTCCACTGTGAGAATGGACAACAGTGTGTCAATCTCTTCGTGCTTCCACATGGTAAGAAACACCACATCGAAGTGTTCATGCACCCACTTGATCCACGTCTTCAAGCCTGGTCGTAGCTGGAATTCACCGGCATAATCGCCGAAGAGCACACCATCAATATCGTGATAGAGAATAGGCTTGTTCAAGTTGGCCTCCTGACGCTCAGGGAAGATCGTAATGATAGTGCGTGTACTGAAAAGCCTTGGTACACACAGGATTCCACTGCCACTCTTGAGTACTAGTAACGCTCACACATTTACAGTTAATCCTAGCACGCCCGCTCATATAGTCATTGTAAATCGTTTCATGTTCATCTCCTCTTTTAGAGATAGGGGCCGTCCAAAGGTATCGCCCAAACTTATAGGGTTGCAGATTCCTCTCAAGTGCATGCTACAAGTGGTCTGGAATTAGTGTCTACGCTTCGCTATCAAGTGGCTCCTGTTATACATTTTCTGGCATCTTGTCCCGCCTCCCGTTGGGACTACCAGTCCTACCGCGCTTCCTCTCGGTGGCCGACTCGTCGTTTCAGTCTTTTCATTCCGTTGAGTTTGTCGTGTGGGCTGGATACACTGGCCGGCGGTTGGGTTGCTTCTTCCGGCAGGCTGCGGAAAAACTATACGGGCGCGTCAGGGTCGGGTGGGTGAGACGAGCGACTTTTTCAGCATTCTGCTAGAAGGCTACGGCGATGGAGATGGCAATGTGGGGACGACAGTCGGTGTTGTGGGCTGGGATCAGCCTTGTAACAGGGGTCGTCTGTCTTGGGGTAGCAGCGCCACAGTCTTCGAAGGGCGGGCAGGCGGTTTCGTCGGTCGAGGCGAGTCGCGGGCTGGATGGTGCTCCGATGGTCCTTATCCCCGCCGGTCCATTTACCATGGGTAGTCACGACGGTCTCCCAAACGAGCGGCCTGAACATACCGTGACGCTTGACGCCTACTACCTTGATCGGTATGAAGTCACCCTCGGCTTCTATCGGAAATTTCTGGAAAAGGCGAAACATGAATCTCCTCCAACATGGGACGATGAGGCGGCAATGAGTGTTGGAGATCGGCCAGCCATTGGAATGAGATGGGAGTCGGCAGCCGCCTATTGCCGGTGGGCAGGGAAACGGCTTCCGACAGAGGCTGAGTGGGAGAAGGCAGCTCGGGGGACAGACGGGCGCCGGTATCCGTGGGGAGATATGCAGCCGTTCGTCGATATTGCCAACTATAACAGAGGAATGTGGGTGAGTGAGGCCATCACGTTGGTGGCCGTGACCAGCGGTCTTGAGGGAATGAGCGTGCGGTATGGGCTCAAAGAGGGCGGGAGGAGCCCGTTTGGCATCTCTCACATGGCGGGGAACGCGGCAGAATGGGTGGCTGACTGGTATGAGCGGGACTATTATCAAAAGAGTCCTGGGAGGAACCCGCTCGGCCCGACTACTGGTGAGAAGCGTGTGCTACGAGGCGGGTCATGGGCGGACGTACCGTCAGCGTTGCGTGTGACGGCGCGGTTCTCAGCAGGCCAGGATTTCGAGGATCGAACGATCGGATTTCGCTGCGCCATGAATGTGTCGAAGTGAACGTAGCGCTGGCCCGGTGTAGGCCGGCGAATGCGAGCATCGTACGGGACATCTATGCTGGTCCACGAGAACTCCGATGGTTCACCCGTGTCGTACAACTGAACAATACTCCGCAGGATAGCTGCGCAGACGGGCAAGAACGATGAGACACTCAGAATCAGGGCTTGCGAGTTGCGGTTGTCTCGCCAGACGTGCCCGTCGCGCGCTTGAGAGCCTGCCGGACTTTTCGTACGACTGATTCCATGCCTGAACGAGCTATGACACCCCTCATCGTGATTGTGCTGTTACTGGGGATCTTGTTCGCCCTCCGCTCTATCAATTCCTCTTCGGTGCCGCCAGTTCCAGTCTCTTCGGCGACAGTGTTTGTCCCCGACATGATTCCGCTGGTCACCGGAGATGAGCCGATCACAGAGATCTTTACGAAAGCCGGCTGCTTGGTGTGCCACACGGTTCCAGGTATCCCTGGGGCCGATGGGCGGGTAGGGCCGCCGCTCGTATTAGGCGCGACGGGACCTGCGCGTTTGGCCGATCCGGCCTACCGGGGACAGGCTAAGACAGTGCACGAGTATGTGATCGAATCGGTCATCGAACCGGGAGTGTTTGTCGTGCCGGGATATCCGGCCGGCACAATGCCGACATGGTATGGCGCGAAACTCAGCGCGCTCGCGCTGGAGAAGATTGCGTCGTATCTTGAGCGGCAAGGGACCACAGTGGTTCAGTGAGCGTGGGTGACTCCCACCGGCTGGTCACGAGGTCGTGGTGAGAGGGGGCTACCGTTTACGCAAGGGGGACACTTTTCCTACGGCTCCCCCCTGGATCTTGAAGGCGCCGGTCGTAGGGTCGCCTGCTTTTTTGTCGAGGAGCGCGTTGATCGCATCGTCTCCTCTCAGACCTTCCAGCTTGATCTTGAGCCGGAGATTGTTGGCGCTGTCGGCATTGATCAAGGCTTGTTCGAGCGAAATCCGATCCTCCTTGTACAGTTGGAACAAGACGTGGTCGAACGTTTGACAGCCTTCTTCCACTCCTTGCTCCATCGCTTCTTTGAGCAAATCGACTTCGGCCTTCTTAATGAGATCTTTAATGCGAGGCGTGTCGAGTAAGATTTCCAGCGCCGGGGCTCGCTTTCCGTCCACGGACGGCACGAGTCGCTGAGAGATAATGGCGCGAAGATTGAGCGACAATTGGAGATAGATCTGCGCATGCCGTTCGACCGGGAAAAAGTTCATGATGCGCTCGATGGACTGGTTCGCATTGTTCGAGTGGAGGGTGCCGATGCACAAGTGTCCGGTTTCCGCGAAGGTGATCGCGGCTTCCATCGTTTCCGTGTCACGGATTTCTCCGATCAGAATCACGTCCGGCGCCTGCCGCAGAGTATTCTTGAGCGCATTTTGAAATGAGAGCGTGTCGAAGCCTACTTCCCGCTGCGTGATGAGCGATCGCTTATGATTGTGGACGAACTCGATCGGGTCTTCCACGGTCACGATATGACCGGGATGAACGGTATTACGGTGGTCGATCATGGCTGCGAGGGTCGTGGATTTTCCGGACCCGGTGGCTCCGACGACCAGCACCAACCCGCGCTTTGTCATGGCGATGTCTTTGACAATCGAGGGCAAGCCCAGCTGCTCGGTGGTCTGGATCTCAGCTTTGATATGCCGGAAGACCAAGCCGACGTTCCCTCGCTGCCGAAAAATATTGACGCGGAAACGGCCGAGCTCTTTGTAGTAGAGAGCCAGGTTCATTTCCATTTTTTCCTCGAATTCCCCGCGCTGCTGACCGCGCATCAGCGCCAGCGCGAGGGCTTCGAGTTGTTCGTTAGTAAACGGCGGCGCGTCGGTTTGTTGTGTCGAGCCATGGACGCGATAGGCGGGCGCCGAGTCGACGGTCAGGTACAGGTCTGACGCTTCTTGATCCACCATGACTTTTAAAAGACTGCGAACATCCATCGCTACCCCCGTTTCCCTGCCAGGTATCTTATGCCGCGCCGCCCATTGGAGTTCCAAATAGATTGGGATTCATGCTGCGCGATTGGGCTTCGACCTTCGTGACGACTCCACGGGTCGCTAACTCGAATAGTGCCATGTCCATCGTTTGCATGCCGTCTTTTTGACTGGCCTGCATGACCCCGGGAATCTGGTGCAGCTTGCCCTCTCGAATGAGATTCCGGACCGCGGTCGTAGCGACTAGGATTTCGAGGGCGGCGACACGCCCGCCTGCTTTTTTCTTCAGCAGGGTCTGTGTGATGACCGCTTCCAAGGCTTCTGCGAGCTGTGTGCGAATCTGGGACTGTTGGTTTGGGGGAAAGGCGTCGATGATGCGGTCGACGGTTTTCGGCGCGCTGGAGGTGTGGAGCGTGCCAAAGACCAAGTGGCCCGTTTCCGCAGCAGTCAACGCGAGCTGGATGGTTTCCAGGTCGCGCATTTCACCCACAAGGATGATGTCCGGGTCTTCGCGGAGGGAGGCTCTCAGTGCGTTTGCGAACGACAGGGTATGGACGCCCATCTCCCGCTGATTCACGAGACATTTTTTTGTCTTGTGGATGAATTCGATCGGATCTTCGATCGTGATGATATGGCCCTCGAAGGTGTTGTTCAAATAATCGACCATGGAGGCCAGCGTCGTCGATTTACCAGACCCGGTTGGGCCGGTGACAAGGATCAGCCCCTTTTCCCGATCGCAGAGTTGCCGCACGATCGGAGGCATGCCGAGCTTTTCCATCGGAATGATCGCGGTGGGAATGTTTCGGAAAACGGCGCCAAGCCCACGGTTTTGGACGAAGACGTTGACGCGGAATCGAGCGATGTCGCCCAGTTCAAAGGAAAAATCGCACTCGCGCTTCTCCTCAAAATTCTTCCGTTGGGTATCGCTCATCATGTCATAGATCAGCGAATGCGTTTCTTCCGTGGTCAGTGCGGGATGATCGAGTTTTTTGAGGTCCCCGTTCACACGGATCATTGGTGGCTCGCCGGCGCTGATATGACAGTCCGACGCGCCTTCCTTAGCCGTGAAAGTCAGGAGCTTCGAAATATCCATGAAGAGGACTCCTCGGTATGAATGGGTAGGATAATAATTTGTCGAGTCACAGTAATGCTTGCGAGCATAATGCCACAGGGTGACGAGAAAGCAAGGAAATAGCCGGAAGCGACTGCGCAAATTCTTTGGCGGTGTACTGCGGAGAGGTGAGGGGTTCGGTCAGATTAGCCCCGCCGATTGCCCTGCGCGTTGAAATGCAGTGAGAGCCTGATCGATATGGTTGGTGTTGTGTTCGGATGTGACCGTGACACGGATGCGGCTGGTGGCGTCGGGAACGGTTGGAGGGCGAATCGCTGGAGCATACACGCCTTCTGCGAGCAGGTGTTCGGCAAACGCAAGTGCGGTTTCTGCATTGCCGATCAAGATCGGCATGATCGGACTTACGCTGGCGGAGAGGCGGAATCCCAATTGCGTCAATCCCGAGTACAACCGTTCACGGTTGGACCATAAGCGGGCTCGCCGCTCCGGTTCTCGTTGCAGGACTCGTAGCGCTGCCGTGGCGGCAGCAGCTGAACTTGGCGGGGGCGCCGTGGTAAAGATGAAGGACCGATTTGTGTTCATGAGATAACGGATCAATGTCGAGGGGCCAGCGAGGTAGGCGCCACTGCTGCCAATGGCTTTGCCCAAGGTTCCCATCTGAAACGGGATTTGGGTTTCAAGACCGAAATGCTCGATGGTCCCTCGTCCATGCGCTCCCATGACGCCCGTGCCGTGGGCGTCATCGATATAGAGGTCGGCCTCGTAGTCCTGGGCCAACCGACTGAGTTCGGGTAACGGTGCGAGATCTCCGTCCATACTGAACAGACCGTCGGTCACAATCAGAGTGCGTCGCGCTCGGCGTCTCTTGGTCAGAAGGGACTGGAGGTGGCTGGTGTCGTTGTGGCGATAGATACGAAAGTCGGCTGCGCTGAGCCGGCAGCCGTCGATCAGGCTGGCATGGCACAGGCGATCGGCCAGAATCAGAGCACCATGTTCGACCAGTGCCGGGATGGTCCCAATATTCGCAAGGTAGCCGGAGCTAAATGTCAGTGCGGCCTCGGTTCCTTTGAACTGTGCCAGGGCAGACTCTAGCTCTTGATGTGGTGGCAGCGACCCTGAGATCAGCCGAGAGGCCCCGGCTCCGGCGCCAAATCGTTGTGTCGTCTCGATGGCGGACTGAATCACTTCCGGGTGCATGGCCAGCCCCAAATAGTCGTTCGAAGCGAGCAGGAGGATTTGGCGCCCTTCCATCTCAACCACCGGACCGACGCCGGAGTGGAGCGGCGTAAGGCGCCTGGTCAGATGCCGCGCAGCCAATTCCTCTAGCCGTTTTTCAAACATGCGAAGTGACCTGGCTTTAAAGATGGAAGGTGGTATGCTGTCTGGAAACGGGCACGTCGCCGCTACCTCATTGACAAAAACGTGACATCCTTAGTATAAGGCGCGCACACAATTTGAGGAAACTGGCGCCGCCCTCTCCGACGAATCCATCCATGACATACCGTATCAAGGTCCCGGCGAAAACTCTTCCGGTCGATGAAGCCCACATGTTGAGCTGGCTCGACCAGACGCTGCATAGTTCACAGAGTTACTGGCGCCCCTTCCTGGTTGGTCTGGGAGTGTTGGTGCTTGCGGCTGCCGTGGTCGGAGGGGTGTCTTATTTTGACCGTCAGGCCTCGCAGAAAGCACAAGACCTTGAACAGGAGGCGATGCGATTCCTGATTGCTCCTTCTGCAAACGATCCTCAAAAGGTTGATCACGCGCTCAAGGAAGCGATCGCGAGGTATCGGCAAATTGTCGATCAATATCCGCGAACCTCCACGGCGCCACTTGCCTTGTATCATTTGGCCAACACGTTGGTCCAGGCTAATGAATTGCCCGCGGCTATTGATGCCTATCAGCGATTTCTTACCTCATACAGTTCGAATCCCTCAATGGCTGGGCTAGTGCAACAACGCCTGGCCTATGTGTACTTGAATAAGGGAGACCGGGATCAGGCAGTGAAGGCTCTCACGTGGATTTTGGAGACCCCCGGTACGTTGAACCGGGATCAGGCGCTATTTGAGTTGGCGCGCCTGGAAGAATCTCAGTTGCAGACTGAGGCCGCCGTGGCTCGCTATCAGGACTTGATAAAGACCTATCCGAACTCTCCTTTCACCAGTGAAGCCACGATTCGAGCCAAGATCATGGATGTCAAGAAATCGCAGGAATCAGCACCGGTTCCGCCGTCGACAGCTCCGGCCATTGCCCCGTCACAGAAAAACCCTCCGGCTTCTCCGTCCTCAGCAGGCAAGAAATAACCCTAATCAGGATGCTGTAAAAGTCCTCCAGCGTCTGCGACGCGTGAATCGCGAGACAGGCGCACGTAGCCTGATCGGATGTCCACCTCGTATCGCCTGTTGCATCCGTCTCGTGCGCAACAGATCTTTTCCGCGACTGGTAGGGGTTCTGGTTTGCCGGTATCTCGGTTCCAGGTTTGGCCTGTTCTGCGGGTAGGCGGAAAGGGGGGTGGAGCTTAGCGGCTGATCACGAGAAAGTCGCCCGGTCGAATCGTCGGGCTGGAGAGATTGTTCTTCGTCTTGAGCGTCTTGAGCGGGATGCGAAACCGTTTCGAGACTTTCCCCAGCGTATCCCCCACACGAACCTTATACCAGCGAGAGGGCCCGGCGGTGGCAAACTGAGCCTTTATCGGAAGTGGTGGAAACTTGTAGGATGGGATGCGATCAAGCATCTGTTCCACTTTCGCTTTCGTTCCCACCGGAACCTTGAGGTGGTAAGTCTCGTCGCCGGGGGGAGTTGCGTCTCGCCGCAGTTCAGGATTTAAGAGCCGGAGCTCTTCATAAGGAATGCCGGTGGCATTGGCGATGGCGCGGAAATGGACGGGCCGTGTGACGATCGCTTCATCGAATTGATGCGGTTCGGCAGATTCCTGAGAGAAGCCATATCGATCCGGGTTCCTCGCGATAATCGTGGCGGCCATAAACCGAGGCACGTACTCCTTCGTCTCGCGCCGAATCAATCGTGTCTTTGAAATCTCGGAAAAGCTTTCTGCTCGGGCCTTGTGAAGGGCTCGCATCACCTTGCCTTCTCCGGCGTTGTAGGCAGCCATCGCAAGCGGCCAGGTGCCGAAGAGGTCATAGAGATCACGGAGATAGCGTGCCGCAGCCACCGTTGACTTGATGGGGTCCCGGCGTTCGTCAACGTAGCTGTCGACACGGAGCCCGTAGGCCTTAGCCGTGCCCTTCATGAACTGCCAGGGGCCCGTGGCTTTGGCTCGTGAGTATGCGTAGGGGTTGAATCCGCTTTCCACCAGTGAGAGGTAGACCAGATCGCTGGGGAGGTGAAATTCCGTGAAGATCGTCTCGACAAGGGGCTGATAGCGGCTGAGTCGGAACAGCCACTGTTCGAAGCGACCGTGAATCGCCGTATTGAAGTAGCGAATATGGGCATGGACTGAAGGGTCCATGACAATCGGCACATTGTAGCTCACATATTCCATCTGATCTGCGGCATTCTGATCTGCGGCATTTCCGGAAGGGTCTTGTGTCTGGGTGAGTTCAGCCGGAGGATTCAAAGCGTCTGAAAACCGCGTAGTTGTCGGTGACGCTGGGTTTAGCTGTAAGAGATCTTCAGTCCTCGGAACGCTGCTAGTCGTTGCTTTTGGAGGGCTAGCGGCCTCCTGTGGCGGGCCTTCGGTATCGAGCGGGACCAGATTTGGGTCTGGCTCGTCTTCCACCTCAGTATTCTCGTCCGTAAGCGTAGACGGGTCAACCGTAGCGGGTACGGAAGGAGTTTCAGCCTGCGCTGCCATAATAATAGAAGGTGCAGAGAAGCTCAGCCACACTCCGAGGAAGAGAGCCACTGGGAGGACGGCATGTCCTGGCCTGGGTGGCCTCATCGAAGCGAGGCGGCAATCGGTATCGTGTGGGCGGTGTGTCATGTTCTTGTGTAGCTAGACTATCGATGGACTGCGCCCGTGTCAAGGAATTGTAAGGGGGTGATGTTCCTGCTTTGGTAGTACGGAGGCCAGACGTTCAAACATTAGCACAAAATTGTCAGTAGAGAGATTGTCGGTATCAAAGGCTTTAACAGTGTGAAAACATACGTGTCTATGCGGCTCTTCGCCTTGACAGTTTTTGGGAGGCAATGGTATCGTCCCCCGTCCCGCATAAGAGTGTTCATGGTTCATCCGGTTAGGAGGATTCGTCGATGTTGAAACGGTATTTGCTGGCTCCCGGTCCAACGCCTGTGCCCCCTGAAGTACTACTGGCCATGGCGCGACCCATGTTTCATCATCGTGCCCCCGAGTTCGATAAGGTGTTTGCGGAAGTCCGTGATGGACTCAAGTGGCTATTCCAAACGAAAAATAACGTGCTCATGTTGGCGGCTTCCGGAACCGGAGGGATGGAAGGCGCGGTGTCTAACTTTCTCTCTCCCGGCGACAAGGCCCTCACTATTAATGGGGGGAAGTTTGGGGAACGATGGACCAAGCTCTGCAAGACGTTTGGGGCCGAGGTGACTGAAATCAAGGTGGAATGGGGGCGAGCCGTCGATCCCAATGCGGTGGCCGATGCGCTGAAAAAAGATCCAGGAATCAAAGCGGTCTATGTGCAAGCGAGCGAAACTTCCACCGGTGTGGCGCACGATGTGAAGGCTCTTGCGGAGGTCGTGAGGCCCTATGGCGAGACCATTCTTGTGGTGGATGCCATTACGGCGCTCGGAGTGTTTGACATCAAGACCGATGAGTGGGGGATCGATGTCGTGATTACAGGGTCGCAGAAGGCCCTGATGCTTCCGCCGGGGCTTGCATTTGTGAGCGTGAGTGACAAAGCCTGGAAGTTGGCAGAGAAAGCGAAAAACACCGCGTTCTACTTCAATTTCAAGAAAGAACACGAAAATCAGCAGAAGAATCAGACCGCTTATACGCCGGCTGTGTCTCTCATTGTCGGTTTGCAGGAAGTACTGAAGATGATGAAGGCGGAGGGGCTTGAGGGAGTGTTTGGCCGCCAATCCATGCTCGCGAAGGCTATGCGCGAAGGGGTGCAGGGCGCCGGGCTCTCGTTGTTTCCGAAAGAATCGCCCAGCGATGCCCTCACCGCTATTTCAGCGCCGGACGGCGTGGATGGGCAGGCCATCTATAAGAATCTTCGCGTCCAATACGGCATGACGGCCGCCGGTGGGCAAGATCATTTGAAGGGGAAAATTTTCCGGGTCTCACACATGGGCTACATGGATCGCTTCGATATCATCACGGCTGTGGCGGCGATTGAAATGGTGCTCAAAGGACTGGGACACCCCGTGAAGCTTGGAAGCGGTGTCGCCAAGGCGCAGGAAATTCTCATGGCGTAGGAGTTTGGGTTCGAAGCTCTTACGATTAGGACAGGCACAATGGGCATGAAAATTCTCATCAGCGATAGTTTATCGAAGCAGGGCGTTGAGTTGTTGGAAACGGCTGGGTTCACTGTGGTGGTGAAGTCCAAGATGCCGAAGGAAGAGTTGTTCAAGGAGATCAAGGACGCCGATGGGCTAATCGTGCGGTCCGGCACCAAGGTGACGGAGGAACTGATCGCGGCAGCCGAAAAATTGAAAGTCGTCGGGCGGGCCGGGTCGGGGCTGGACAATGTCGATACGCCGGCAGCCACGCGTCGCGGGATTGTGGTGATGAACACGCCTGGCGGCAATACCGTGACGACGGCCGAGCATACGATGTCGATGATCTGCGCGATGAGCCGACGCATTCCCCAAGCCACCGCGTCCGTGAAGGCCGGCAAGTGGGAAAAAGACAAATTCATGGGTGTCGAACTCTATAACAAGGTGCTCGGCATCGTCGGCGTGGGGCAAATCGGCAGCCATCTCACAAAACTGGCGCAGGGAATCGGTATGAGTGTGATTGCCTACGATCCCTATTTGGCCGAAGAGCGCGCGCAGAAGATGGGCGTGACCATGATGCCGCTGGATGAACTCTTCAAGCGTGCCGATATCATCTCTGTCCACACGCCGTTGACGCCTGAGACCAAGGGCCTCATCAATGCGCAAGTGATCTCGACGATGAAGCCGGGGGTGATGATTGTGAATTGTGCCCGAGGCGGGATCATTCATGAGGGTGATTTGTTTGAAGCGCTGAAAACTAAGCGCGTGGCGGCCGCGGCGTTCGACGTATTCGAAGAAGAGCCGGTGAAGGCAGATCATCCTTTGTTGACGCTGGATAATTTTATCTGTACGCCGCACATCGGAGCCCAGACGACTGAAGCGCAGGAGAATGTGGCTGTCGGCATTGCGGAGCAGATCGTCGATTACTTTACCAAGGGCATCGCCCGCGGGGCGGTCAATATCCCGTCTGTCTCTCCCGAATTGCTCCCGAGGCTCCAGCCATTTCTGTCATTAGCCGAGCAGCTTGGGAAGTTGCAAACGCAGCTGTGCGAGGGCGGGCTTGAGCGTGTCACCGTCGAATACAGCGGAGAGGTGGCAAGTTTGTCGGTCGCGCCGCTCACGATCGCTGTGCTGAAGGGATTGCTGAGCCCGGTGATGGAAGCGCCTGTGAACTATGTGAATGCGCCGATCGTTGCGAAGGAACGTGGGATTGAAGTGAAGGAAGTGAAGAGTTCTGACGCGGGGGATTTCACCAGTTTGATACGTGTGCGAGTGGAGGCCGGTAAGAAATCGTACCAGGTGGCCGGCACGCTCTTTCACAAGAAAGATCCGCGCGTGGTGGAGATCGATCAATTCAATGTTGAGGTGGTGCCGGAGGGGCACATGCTTCTGATCCACAACATCGATCGCCCGGGGGTGATTGGGATGGTGGGGAAGGTGCTCGGTGACAACCAGATCAACATCGTCCGGATGCAGTGCGCGCTCGAGAAGCGGGGCGGGAATGCGCTACTTATCATTGGCTCCGATGCAGCCTTCCCGAGCGCGGTGCTTGAGACGATCAAATCCAACAGGGACATTCTTTCAGTTAAAGTCGCGGCTCTGTCTTAACCCGCATTACCCATGAACACTTCTGCTGCAATCGCCGATCCGCTGCTACGACGAGCCCTCGGCCGGCGGGCTTGCCTCTCGGACCTTCAACGTACTGTTGGGGACTGGCGCCCTTCTCTTTGGTGCCTGTTCCCGTCTGAGGGACAGCGGGACAGGCACCACCGCAGACAGCGGAGCCAGTCCCCTGGGCTTCGCGCGCCGGTCTCGCGACGCGACTCAGCGATTTCGCGACGAACTGTCATGAATAATGCGGGTTAACCCCCGCACGCCATCCATCGGGTCTGCTATGGTCTCCGCTCCTCCGAAGCCCCGCCCTTCTTCGGGGCAGGTTCCGTCGTCCCGAGAGCGCTCGCTTGTCCCCGTGGGCATGGCGACGATTCTTCCTCACGCGGCGAAGCAGGTCCGTCGCCTTGAAGAGCAGTTGCTCGATCAAGTCAACCGGTGGGGCTACGATGAGATTATTCTCCCTACGTTCGAATATCTCGACGTGTTGGCTCCGGGGCTTGAGCCGGAACTGATCGAACACTGCTATCAATTCGTCGATCGTACGACGGGGCGGACGCTGCTCCTCCGTCCGGATGCCACAGCGCAGATCGCCAGAACGGTTGCAATGGGGCTCGCGGGCGCGGCGCTGCCGTTGCGGCTCTCCTATCGAACGTCCGTGTTCCGCTATGAGCAAGAACACGCCGGGCGCGGCCGAGAGATTTTTCAGGTCGGAGCCGAACTTATTGGCCTGGACGATGTCACGAGCGACAGCGAAGTGATCGGTTTGATGATCGAATGTCTCCGCACGATAGGCCTTCAGTCATTTAAAGTGTCTCTTGGACATGTCGGATTTATTCAGGGGCTCCTGATGCGATCCGGGTTGTCGGCGCAGGGGCAGAAGTTGGCTGAACAGGCGGCGGCACGAAAAGATCTGCCGAGACTCGAAGAGATCCTTGCCGGCGAGCATATCTCAAAGACGGCGGCGCGCGCGATTCGGGAAGCGCCTGAACTGTATGGTCAAGAGGAAGTGCTGGCACGTGGACGGGTCCTCGCGTCCGGCGATCCGGCATTGGTCGCTCCGCTCGAACGGCTCGCTCAGGTGTATCAATTGCTTTGTGCCGCAGGCCATCGGGAGTCGCTGATTCTGGATCTCGGGGAATTCCGTGGGTTCGACTATTATGATGGTGTCGTCTTCGATGTATTCGCCGAAGGAATGGGAGCGGAGCTAGGCGGCGGAGGACGGTACGATCACTTGATCGGTCGATTCGGTAAGCCACTGCCTTCAACCGGTTTTGGGTTGGACGTCGATCGACTCTTCCGCACCGTGGAGTTCCCTGAAGAAGGGTCGACGGCGGCGCGAGTGGAGTATCTTGTCGCCGCGCCACGCCGGGCTACTCGTCGATTGACAGCGATTGTGGCTCAGTTGCGGCGGGCTCACGTACGAGTGGTACAGCAGACGATGAAGGGGAGCGATGCGGCGCTCGTGTCCCATGCAGTGGCTGCGGGGTTGGCCCAGCAGGCCGCATTCGTGGTCGTGGTCGGGGCGCCAGGAACGGGTCATGACGAGGTGCTGGTGGTCGAATCTCTTGCTGCTCATGGGCAGGGCCGCCAAACCGGCAATCTGAGCCGTCGTTCGAAGAAGATGGGGCTTGCCGACCTGGTGGCCTCGGCTCGTCGGTCTCGTCGGCCGGTAAAGGAACGGTCATGAAATCCATGTCAGCCACTGATCTGTCTCAGCCCAAACTGCCCCCTCAGAATGTGGAGGCCGAGCAATCGGTTCTCGGCGCGGTCCTCCTCGACAATAGTGCGATGGCCAAGGCGATGGAATTGTTGGTTGAAGAGAACTTCTACCGCACGTCGCATCGGAAGATTTATCGTGCCATGCTGGAATTGTCGGACGTCGGAGAAGTGATCGATCAGATTACGTTGACGGAACGGTTGAAGGTGCAGGGAGAAATTGAGGCCATCGGAGGAGCCGCCTATTTAGCAGAACTCGTGCAAAGCGTAGCCAGTTCAGCCAATATTCGCTACCACTGCAAGATTGTGCGCGACAAGGCGCTGCTGCGGGAACTGATCCATACCTCCACGGAAGTCCTCACGCGCGGGTATGAAGGCGTCTCTTCCGTCGACGACCTGCTCGATTTCGCGGAGCGGTCGGTGTTCAGCATCGTCCAGGGAAAACTGGATCGGTCGTTTACCCCCATTAATTCCATCATTAAGGAAAGTCTCGACCTCGTCGACAAACTGTCAAAACGGAAAGAACATATCACGGGTGTTCCCACAGGCTTTTACGACCTCGACGACATCACGGCGGGGCTTCAACCCTCCGATCTCGTGGTGATCGCAGGGCGGCCCAGCATGGGGAAGACCAGCCTGGCGTTGGGGATGGCAGCCCATGCCGCTATCCACGCGGGCACTGTAGTCGGGATTTTTAGTCTGGAAATGTCAAAGCCTCAAATCGTACTGCGCATGTTGAGTTCAGAAGCGAGAGTTGATTCGCATGGCCTCCGAACCGGCAAGCTTCAGAAAGAAGATTGGTGGCGCCTTGCGGAAGCGGCAGGTCGGCTGGAGCAGGCGCCGATCTATATTGATGATACCGGCGGCATCACCGTGCAGCAGATGCGAGGTAAGGCGCGTCGGTTGAAAGCCGAACGGGGGCTCGACTTGTTGATTGTCGACTACCTCCAGCTGATGCAGGGGCGGAGCGATTCGGAATCTCGCCAGCAGGAAATTTCCGATATTTCTCGCTCGCTCAAAGCCTTGGCTAAGGAGCTCAACGTGCCGGTTGTCGCACTGTCGCAGCTCAGCCGTGCGGTGGAAGCCCGGAAGCCGCCCGTTCCCATGCTGGCTGACCTCCGCGAGAGCGGCGCAATCGAGCAGGATGCCGATGTCGTCATGTTCATTTACCGTGAGGACGTATATGACCAGAACTCCGAACGAAAGGGCATTGCTGATATTCTCGTGAGCAAGCATCGCAACGGTCCGATCGGAAGAAAAGAACTCTTTTTCCACGACCGCTTCGCGAAGTTCGAGAGCCTGGACAATCGCGAAGTCGTTTGACCCTGTGTCACCCCTCTCGTATAATCTTTTTGACCACCATAATCTCATCTAGGTATACCAAGATGACCGTGCGAGTGTTCATGACACGAGTCATTCCTGGCCGAACGGCGAATAGCCGAGGTCTTAAGTCGCTTCAAAGGAGCCTGTTAGACAAGGAGCTTCCTATTGCGGCGAATGGTCTGAACCCCTCTGTGTCATTTTCAGCCAGAAAAAATCCTCAACATAATTGTACTCCAGTGAATACACACACGTTGTTGCCGAGACTGCGATTTCGAAGGGGGCCGCACCCACTTTCCTTTGCCATGAACGGCAATGCCGGACAGGTTCTTAGCGTAATGTGTTTGCTGATCTCCCTGATGGCGGTGGCCTGCGCCGCCTCGCCTCAGACAGTTGAAAAGGTGACCGCCCCTGCCGATACGCCCAAGGCTACGCCCTCGATTCATCCTCCCAATGCCGCCGCGTCCTATCACTTCATGCTGGGGTACCAAGCTGAGCTTGCACAGGACATGGATCGTGCAACCCAGGAATATCAGGCCGCACTGAAGGCGGATCCGGCGTCCCAGTCTGTGAAAGCCCGGCTAGCCGGGCTCTATTTTTCGCTGGGCGATATGCCGAATGCCTTGCACTATGCGGACCAAGCGGCAGAGGGATCGAGCCAAGACGGACAGCTGCTCACGCAGATGGCAGGGATTTTAGCCAGTGCAGGACAAGGGGAACGTGCGGTGACACTGTTGGATCGCGCGATCGA
>CBDDRH010000052.1:0-2952 GCA_965233025.1 uncultured bacterium | reverse complement strand
GGCCTTCATTCGCGCCCTCCGCGAACGAGTGCCTGCATCGCCTCACGCCGACGTGGTCCTTGCGCCGCCCTTTACGGCCCTTGAATCAGCCCGTAACGCCTTGGGCTCCTCCTCTTATTTCAGCCTCGGTGCACAAAATGTGCACTGGGAAACGCACGGGGCCTTCACCGGGGAAGTGTCCGCTCCAATGTTGCGCGATCTTGGCTGCCGCTATGTGATCGTCGGCCATTCTGAACGCCGCACTCTTTTCGGCGAACGAGATGAACATATTCAGATGAAAGTCCTGGCGGCGCTGAGGCACGGGCTCTCTCCGATCCTGTGCGTGGGAGAATCACTGGTGCACCGTGAGGCAGGCCGAACAGAATCGATCGTCACGGCTCAACTGAGCAGCGGCCTGGGGGGGTTGACCACACAGGATCTTGCGACCATTACGATCGCCTACGAACCGGTCTGGGCTATTGGCACGGGACGAGCCGCCACCACAGAGCAGGCCGTGACCGTACATCGCTCAATCCGTTTATTCATAGAGACCGGCTGGGACAGCACAACGGCCTCGGCCATTAGAATCTTATACGGAGGAAGCGTCACGCCCCAGAACATCGGGTCGCTCCTTACTTCGGACGCCATCGACGGGGCTTTGGTGGGTGGGGCTTGTCTCGATCCCGATTCGTTTGCTACAATCATCACCGTTGCTCAGACGCCGCGCGCCTAACTGATCGGAGTGCCATGTATATCTTCCTCATTGTCATTCACGTCATGGTCTGTTTTCTCATGGTCGGCGCGATCCTCTTGCAATCAGGAAAGGGCGCTGAAATCGGCGCGTCATTTGGGGGCTCCAGCCAGACCGTCTTCGGTAGCCGCGGCCCCGCGAACTTTTTGAGCAAATTCACGGTCGTCGTCGCAGCCGTCTTCATGGTGACTGCGCTCAGTCTGGCTATTCTCGCCAAAGAACGAACGTTTTCTTCCACGGTCATCGATCTCAACAAGAAAGAGACTCCTCAGACCACTCCAGAAACCTCATCCACACCACCGACAGCCCCAGCCGCTGAGAGCCACACTCCAAGCGACTCTTCCTCAAGCGGACACTAGCAGGCTGTTAAAAAAGTTCATCCTCGTCGTTGGTGGTTTGTCTGGTTCCTCTGGTCTCTCTGGTTTATCCAATTGGTCTGGTTCAATCAAATAAACGAAACACACCAGTTCTCACGCTTCACGGATGTCAAGAGTGCCGATCGGGGAACAGGAGGTAAGAGCTGAACCTACTTCAGCGTCTTGCTAAATTCTGGTGAGCCACGCCTCGTGGGAAGGATCCTCCCCGCACACGATGGAAAAGAAGGTCTTCTGCAGAGATTGAGTAATCGGACCTGGCGTGCCGGTCCCAATACGGCGATTGTCGATTTCCCGAACCGGCGTCAACTCGGCAGCGGTTCCGGTCACAAACACTTCATCGGCGATATACATATCATCTCGTGTGAAACGCTCCTCCACCACAGGGATGCGCTGTTCACGCGCCAGATCGATGACGGAACTCCTGGTGATGCCGTCGAGGATTGATGTGAGCGGTGTGGTTTTAATCTGTCCTTTCCGCACAATGAAGATATTCTCTCCCGTCCCCTCGGACACGTACCCCTCGGTATCGAGCAAAATGGCTTCATCGTACCCGTCCGCCTTCGCCTCCCGCTTCGCGAGAATCGAATTCACGTAGTAGCCGGAAATCTTCCCTCTCGTCATCGAGACATTGACGTGGTGGCGAGTGTACGACGACACGCGGGCCCGCATCCCATTCGCCAAGGCGTCATCTCCGAGATAGGCGCCCCAAGTCCAGGCCGCAATGGCCAGCTTAACTGGGTTGTCGCCGGGATAGACCCCCATCGTTCCGTGCCCGATATAGATGAGCGGACGGATATAACACGCCTCCAGCCTATTCACCCTGACTGTCTCCACGATGGCCTCTGCAACCTGCTTCTTGTCGAAGGGCATCTGCATCATGCCGATATGGGCGGAGTCGAACAGCCGGTCAACATGTTCCTGCAACCGAAATATCGCGGAACCGGACTTCCCCTTGTAACAGCGAATCCCCTCGAACACAGCCAGTCCATAATGGAGCGAATGAGTCATCACGTGGACATGCGCGTCCGCCCAATCGACGAACGACCCATCCATCCAAATTTTTCCTTGTGGTTCAAGCATGGGCAATACAGTCGAGCACGTGAACCTTCAAGCGCCGAAATTGGAATATAGCAGCGGGCTGGAAGAAGCGTCAAGCAAACGGGCGTGGTATGGCCCGCAGCAAGAATGAACAAGAGGGACGCTCAGGTAGGCGACTGCGGGGCACGAATCTGCTGGCTCAATGCATCGGTGATGTGCTTCGCAGCGAATGGACTGACGAGGACAAGATCCAACCCAAAATCATACCCATCCACCCACCGGACCGTCGCTCGTTCAATCTCTATCGGCGGGTCATCGTCCGCAAACGTGACGCGCAATGCCAAATCGAGGCCAGGCTCAACGGCATGGTCACCTTGAACACGCATCCCCGATTGAGACAGATTGGTCACAACACCTTTCCCGACACAATCCCCACTGAGATAATAGAGCATGAGCCAGGTTGGTATGCGACGATAGGGGCGGAGCACAAATCGAGTGACCCTCGGCTTGGAGAGACTAGACTTCGGTCCTACGGCCATCACTTATCTCCGATCCATGAAATGGCTCAACAATAGACCAACAGCATACGCCCAGGAGCCAGGACAGAATAGCCCACGAATAGGCTAACCCGAAGGAGGGGGCACGGTTTGCAGGTGAGAAACCAACATAATCGCCCATCCCTTTACCTTGACAGGCTTCAAATCCCTATGTTACACAGTCATCTTCTGTAATGGAGACAGTGGCTTATGTACGCAATCATTGAGACAGGCGGCAAGCAGTATCGGGTCGAAACTGGGTCATTGGTCC
>CBDDRH010000051.1:0-24079 GCA_965233025.1 uncultured bacterium | reverse complement strand
CCGCCGGCAAAGCCAAGAAGGTGACGCTGACGGCGTGCATGCGCAAGCTGCTGATCATCCTGAATGCGATGCTGAAACATCACACCCCCTGGCGCACGGAAGTGATTCACGATGCTTGACTCGCAAGACAGTTGCTGTCCCTACAACCCGGCTTCCTTCAACACCTGTCCCGTATACGATCGCTTCGACTTTGCTAGCTCTTTCGGCGGTCCTTCCGCCACAATCTCGCCGCCTCGATCGCCACCCTCCGGTCCGAGGTCAATGACCCAATCCGCATTCTTGATGACATCGAGATTATGCTCGATCACGACCACGGTATTGCCGGCTTCGACAAGCCGATCCAGCACATCCAGCAACCGCTGCACGTCGGCAAAATGGAGCCCGGTCGTCGGTTCATCCAAAATGTACATGGTGCGTCCGGTCGGACGCTTCGACAGCTCACGCGAGAGTTTGACTCGTTGCGCCTCGCCCCCGGACAGGGTCGTGGCAGACTGGCCAAGTTTCACGTAGTGCAACCCGACATCATGCAAGGTGTCGAGTTTCCGTTTGATGAAGGGGATATGCTCGAAGAACTCCACGGCATCGTCCACCGTCATATTCAACACGTCGGCGATGCTCTTTCCCTTATGGTGAATCTCCATCGTCTCGCGGTTGTACCGTTGGCCCTTACAGACCTCACAGGTCACATAGACGTCCGGTAGAAAATGCATCTCGATCTTGATCAACCCATCGCCCTGGCAGGCCTCACAGCGCCCGCCCTTCACGTTGAAACTATAGCGACCGGGTTTGTAACCCCGCACGCGGGACTCGGGCAGATTGGAGTAGAGATCCCGGATGAAACTGAACAGACCTGTATAGGTTGCCGGATTCGAGCGCGGAGTTCGGCCGATTGGAGACTGGTCGATGTCGATCACTTTATCAAGCGCATCGGCACCCACCAGCTCCTTGCAGCCGTCGATCTTGGGTTTCTTGTGATAGAGCAACTGAGAGAGAGAATGGAACAGCACTTCAAGGACCAGCGTACTCTTTCCGGATCCCGACACGCCGGTTACACAGGTGAGCAGGCCAAGCGGAATCTTGACGGTCATTCCCTTGAGGTTGTGTTTCGTGGTCCCCACGATGGACAAGAGGCCCTTGGGCTTACGTTGGCGGCGAGGCAGGCTGACCATCTGCGTACCACGGAGATACTGGCCTGTCAGCGAGTCGAGATTCCCCATGACGTCGGTCGGCGTGCCTTGGGCGATGACTTGGCCGCCGTGCGTCCCGGCGCCAGGCCCCATATCCAGCAGATGGTCCGCCGCCATCATGGTTTCTGCATCGTGCTCGACCACCACCACCGTGTTGCCCAGGTCTCGCAGGCGCAGCAAAGTTTGGAGCAGGCGCCGATTATCCCGTTGATGGAGACCGATCGACGGCTCATCGAGGATGTAGAGAACGCCGACGAGGCCGGAACCAATTTGCGTGGCAAGCCTGATGCGTTGGCCTTCCCCACCGGACAACGTGGCGGCCGCCCGATCCAAGGTCAGGTAATCCAGACCGACGTTGACGAGAAACCCAAGCCGTTCGCGAATTTCTTTCAAGATGCGATGGGCGATCACCAGTTCGCGTTCCGTGAATTTCACCGAACTGAAGAAGTCGAACGCGGTTCGTACGGAGAGATGCGTCACCTCCGCAATCGATTGTGAGGCCACCTTGACCGACAAACTTTCAGGTCTCAGTCTCGCGCCTTTGCAGACCTCGCAGGGTTCCAGCAACGTGAAATCTTCATCATCAGGACAGCCGGGCCCCATGGCGTAGCCGATGCCGTCGCAGGCCGGACAGGCTCCATGCGGGCTGTTGAACGAAAACACGCGAGGCGTAATTTCCGGGTAACTGACGCCGCAGCGGATGCAGGCGAGCTTTTCGCTATAGAGGGACACTTTCCCATTGTCCGCCAGCACGCCGACCAGCCCGCCGGCGAGTTTCAGCGACGTTTCCACCGAATCGGCCAACCGCCGCGCCATCGCCTCACCCGGCTTCATCACCAGCCGATCGACCACGATTTCGATCGTGTGCTTCTTCTGTTTATCGAGCGAGATGTCCTCGCCCAAGTCAACCAGCTGACCATCGATCCTGGCTCGGACATAGCCGGCTCGGCGCATGTCGAGAAGTTCTTTCCGGTATTCCCCCTTCCTGCCACGGACAATCGGGGCCAAGAGCTGGAACTTGCTTCCTTCGGGCAGCAGGCCAATGGCATCGACCATCTGCTGCACAGTCTGCGCCGTGATTTCGTCGCCGCACTGAAAACAGGAGGGGCGTCCGACTCGGGCAAAGAGGAGACGGAGGTAATCGTAAATCTCCGTCACGGTGCCGACCGTCGACCGCGGATTGTGGCTGGTGCTCTTTTGCTCGATGGAAATGGCGGGCGAGAGCCCTTCGATCGAATCGACGTCGGGCTTGCCCATCTGTTCGAGGAACTGACGGGCATAGGCCGAGAGCGACTCGACGTACCGTCGTTGCCCCTCGGCATAGATCGTATCGAAGGCCAGCGACGACTTGCCCGACCCACTTAGCCCTGTGATGACGACGAGCCGGTCGCGCGGGATCGTCACGTCGATATTCTTGAGATTGTGCTCCCGCGCTCCTTTAATGATGATCGAGTTTTGCATCAGGGGCGGAATTATAACATGCAGACCCTGGCTGTCTTGACAAACCACGAAGGCCGGTGCTACCACGCTCTTATGGTGCATGTGGATACACCACCCGTTCAGAAGGGGGCTGATTCCCCTGAGACTCCGGTCGCAGTTTCGACTTGGTCCGGTCAGGCCCGTGAACAAGCCGTGCAGCGGATGTTTACCGCCATTGCCGGCGTCTATGACCTGAACAACACACTCCTGAGTTTTGGCCTCCATTACCGGTGGAAGACCATTACTGCCTCCTATGTGCCTGTTACGACAGGAGGCCGGGCACTCGATGTTGGTTCCGGTACAGCCGATCTCGCCCTCTTGGTCGAACCACGGATGGGAGTCGGCGGCCGCGTGATTGCCTCTGACCTGAACCACGCCATGCTCGTCGAGGGGCTGAAAAAAGTGACCGCGCGGGGCTTAGGACAGCGGATCACCTGTTTGGAAGCTAATGCCGAGCATCTGGGCTTTCCCGATCGAACGTTCCATGCCGTAACCACGGGGTTTTGCATGAGGAACGTCGGTAATCTGCGGCAAGCCCTCTCGGACATTCACCGAATTGTGCAGCCAGGGGGGCGATTTGTGTGCCTGGAGTTTTCCCGGCCCGTCTTTGGTTGGCTACGGGCACTGTATGATTGGTATTCGTTCCGGCTTCTTCCCTGGATTGGCACGAAAGTGGCGCATGACACGACCGGCGTCTATGAATATCTTCCTGCCTCCATTCGGAACTTCCCGGACCAGGAACGATTGAAACAGATGCTCCTCGACGCAGGCTTTCGACAGGTCACGTATCGCAACCTGAGCGGCGGAATTGTAGCAATACACGTGGCAACGAAATGATGGTCAGAAAAGTCAATAAAGTCGTCAAGTCATCATGCCCTGATCTTCAGACTTTAAGACCTTCTGACTTGACGACATTTCGACGAAGTAGACTATGAATTCCATTCTTTATATTTTTCTCCCCCGCAAGAAAGTCTATCCCATCGGGGTGACGTATCTCGCTGACTTTATTCATCGGCGCAAGCCGGATGTGCGGCAGCGCATTGTCATGGGACGCTATTCCAGAGTAAGCTCTCATGACGAGATCGACTATTGAGATCGTTCGTGCGACCGGATATCAGGAAATAACCCCGCCGCAATTATTCGATCGATCCCGCTAAATGGCGACACGGTTCGCAACCCCGCCGTCGTCGATAGGACCTGATAACGTAGCCGTGCGTTTCGATCTAGTGTCTGAAACACACGATCGCGGATGAAGGCCATCACCGGATTCCCCGTATCCCAATAGAACACTTGTTGATCGGCCAAGTGTTGGAGCATGTTCACTTGCGGTCGCCTGGCACGTTCAAATGCACTCAATTTAGCAGCCGAATAGTCCTTCTCGGCGAGACAACTTGGCATGAGATCGGACAGCGCGATGGCATCGACCATCGCCTGCATGCGCCCCTGCGATGCGTGGGGATTCATCGCATGGGCGGCATCACCGATCAGGACGGCTCCATTTGCCACCCATCTCGGCGTGCGCACCCGACCCGTCGGCAGATATGCGACCTGACTCCAATCATGCAGATTCCGAAAGAGCCGGGTAAACGGCGGTGCGATCCGGCTCCATGTCTGCTGGAGCGCAGGGATCCCCTGCTGCTTCACGGCTTCCATCGAATCTTTGGGAATCATGTATAAAATGTAAACCTTCTTTCCCGTCACCGGAAACAGTCCCAAGATGGTCTTGTCTCCAACGTAGAAGAACGATTCCACTATCTGATCGTCCGACTCCAGTATCGCAATCAGATATCCATCACGATAGAGATGCAGATCGACGGGGATCTTGAGAGCTTCACGCACTTTCGAAAATGCTCCGTCAGCACCGACGACAATCTTTGCACGGATCGTGAGTGGGCCATCCTGTCCTTTCGTCGACAATCCAACAACCCGATCGTCCTCGAGTATGAGTCCTGTGAAAGAGGTACCGTAGTGAAGTGTCACGCTCTTCTGTTGCTGTATAGCCGCGATGATCGCATGGTGGGCCACGTTGGCGAGGGTCACGATGGCACGGTTGTACGGTGCCGGCAAGTCGCCATAGTCGAAGGTGCAAAGACGCATGCCCCCGGCCCGGCAAAAATGAAAATGGCGCACGGACAGCGTGGCATCGGCCGGCAATGACGATAAGACGCCCAAACGGTCAAGGACTTCTTGCCCGTTCGGTTGGATAATCTCACCCCGCAAACTTTTAGACGGACTGCCTGCCTGATCTACTACCACTGTGCGGATGTTTTGCTTTGCCAGTGCCAGGGCTAAAACGGCACCGCCGCCGCCCGCGCCGACAATCGCTACGTCCGTTTCGATCATTCCCTTGTTCATTGGCTAGATGATGTTCACAGACCGGAACTCGCTATCGTTCTCGTTTCTCATGGCAACAGGGTTTCGTGAACAGCTACCAAATAGCACATTTCGAATACCCTGCGCAGGGTCTGGCCAATATTCGAGGCCGCCGGCCGAGACATACCGACCGAACCGATCGGTCTCATAGGGAATCTGCTCCCCATCCTAGAGGGCGAATGTGCAGCCGTTCAAGTCGGGCTTGGCTTTCGCTTTCTTCTGCTGATGCGGACCTTTGATCGACACATGTGATCTGCCGGGAATTCACGAACTGTACGATCCACTGCGTGGTAAATCCGGTCCCTGCCCCAACATCGATTATCTGTAAATTGGGCTCGTCCAATCGCGTCAAGGTCAGGGCGTGCGTTCGCATTCGCTCCGTCCAAAAGAGCAGATTAATATAGGTGTCATAGACGATCGACAGGAACCGGTAAAACCAACAGGCGGCACGTGTGTGTTGAACAAATGGGAGCGTGATTACCTCCAGATTCGAATACATTCGCGAAGCTTCTTCAGACAGGTTTGACAAAGATCTGCAAGGCCGATGGGCTGGTGTGGGCACCTGGTCGAGCATCTCTGATGGCATAGGCGACTAACGCACCAGCAGGTCCCGTTGTCTTCCACTATGCCGTACTTATTCTGTTGCCGGCAGCGCGGAAAGCGGGATGGATCGAGCGGCCCATCACGCATGATGTCATGCCGGCAACATGGTGTCGAGCCGATTTTGCCGCCTCGACTTCCGGCCACCCACGTGTTTTAAGCCCACAATCAGGGTTCACCCAGAGCCGGGCCGCCGGCAGAACCATTCCGGCACGAAGGAGACGTTCCGCCATCTCTTCCCTAGTCGGTCCACGCGGTGAGTGAATGTCATGCACGCCGAGGCCGATTTCATTCGGATCACGAAAGCGAGCGAAGTCGACCAGTAGCTCCATCTCGCACACTGAAAACAAATCCCGGCTCCGGCGTGATGACCAGAGTCGGGTAAAGGAGAAAGCTCATATCACTCTCCCCAAAATGAGAGATTTGCCTGAGATTCCAATACCCTTCGCATTGACTTAGCAGCACTTCCGAGCCTAATCTACTCCACTTTTCGCCTCAGTTGGCCCATCAACAATGGGGAAGGGGTGCTCCCTAGGTTACTCGTGTCACTTTCTTTGTATTGTCCCCAAATGTTAATGACATCACGGTAATTCAGACATTCGATGAACATTTTCATATCGGCGATCGTCCTTCTCCTGGTCTTACTGCTGATCGGATTCGTGCTTTACCTGCTATTTCCCAGGAAGTATCAGTCTGCCGATTCTGTCGCCAATTCCTATGATGACTGGACGACTGACGGCATTCTAGAGTTCTACTGGGGCGAACATATTCATCTGGGACACTATGGCTCTCCACCCCGCAAAAAGGATTTTCGCAAAGCCAAGTCAGACTTTGTGCATGAAATGGTGCGCTGGGGTGGGTTAGACAAGCTGCCTTCCGGTACGACGGTTTTGGATGTTGGCTGTGGCATTGGCGGCAGCAGTCGCATTCTGGCGCGGGAGTATGGCTTTGCCGTCACAGGAATCACCCTCAGCCCCCAGCAAGTCAGACGTGCTCAACAACTGACCCCCCCAGAGGTGACTGCCCACTTTCAGGTCGATGATGCGCTGGCCCTGTCGTTCCCCGATGCCAGTTTTGATGTGGTCTGGTCGGTCGAGGCAGGCCCGCACATGCCGGATAAGGCACAATTTGCAAGAGAGCTATTGCGCGTTCTGAAGCCGGGTGGAGTTCTTATGGTGGCCGATTGGAATCAACGGGACGATCGCCAGGTTCCACTCAATTTTTGGGAAAAGCCAGTGATGCGGCAACTGCTGGATCAGTGGTCTCATCCAGCGTTTTCCAGCATTGAAGGGTTTTCAGAATTACTGGAGGCAACTGGACTGGTGGCGGGTGAAGTCACCACGGCAGATTGGACTGCTGAAACCTTACCCTCATGGCTCGATTCCATCTGGCAGGGAGTTGTCCGTCCAGCAGGGATTGTTCGGTTTGGCATGATCGGGGTGATTAAATCATTGCGAGAAGTACCCACGTTCCTGTTAATGCGTCTGGCATTTGGGGCAGGGTTGTGTCGCTTTGGCATGTTTCGGGCGGTGCATGCCAATGTCCCTACGCGTGTGATGTTGTCTATGCAGCGCCGCTGAACTCGTTCATTGCCAAGGCTTGCTTCCGGGCTTGGGAACGTAAAGCAGGAAGCCGGGATCCACGGAAATGGACAGGGTCCCTCTCTCAAGCTCCAAAAGAGTCGGATGCCTATGCCGACAAGAACTTGATTCGAGGGATCGAAGGGAACTCTGGACGCGATGCCCTTCTGTCGTTGGAGGAAATACTCCGATCACGGAAGTCAAACATCACAGGCCCATCGTCAGTCGGAGTGGAGCCGTCCAATGTATAGCCGAGTTCCACTTCGTATAGGTTAAGGGCTGACCATCCCCCTCGTTTGATCCCGTCCATCATCCTTGCATTCGAATTCAGGCCGGTGCTATCATCCTCTTTCTTTAACGGGTAGGGCTTCGTCAACTATTTGGAAATTTTGACAATTACTCTCGTTCGCCCTGGCCTGGAGGGCATCTTGAGGAGACATCTCGATGTATAAGACGATCTATGTCCCGGTCGATAACTCCGACCATTCCAACACCGCCGTCGATGTTGGAGTTCATTTCGCCAAAGCCTTCGGCTCCAAGATCGTGGGCAGTCACGTCTATGCGGCTAAGATGCATGATAAGCGTTTCAAACAGATGGAAGCGGGCTTGCCCGAAGAGTACCACGATGAAAAAGAACTCGACCGGCAGCGCCAAATCCACGATTCGCTGATCACCCGTGGGCTTCAGATCATCACCGATTCCTACCTCGACTACGTCGATAAGAAATGCGCGGAAAACAACCTGCCGATCGAGCGTCGTTCGCTCGAAGGCCGGAACTGGAAGGTGTTGGCCGAGGACATCAATACCAATGCGTACGACCTGGTGATCATGGGTGCCTTGGGCGTCGGTGCAGTGAAGGACAGCGTCATCGGCAGCAATACCGAGCGTGTACTTCGTCGTGTGCGGAATTCGGACATGCTGATCATCAAGCAAACCCAGCCCATGACCGGTGGGAAGATCGTGGTGGCGGTGGACGGCAGCCCCTATTCCTTCGGCGGACTTATGACCGGCCTGGCATTGGGCAAGGCTTTCAACATGCCGGTCGAAGCCATCTCGGCCTTCGATCCCTATTTCCACTACGCTGCCTTTCACAGCATCTCAGGTGTCCTCAACGAGGAAGCCGGCAAAGTGTTCCGATTTAAGGAACAGGAAAAGCTCCACGAGGAAATCATCGACAGCGGCCTCGCGAAGATCTATCAGTCGCACCTCGATATCTGCCGTGAGATCGCTCAGGCTGAGCAAACCGACGTCAAAACGACTTTGCTGGATGGCAAGGCCTTCGAAAAGATCATTCAATACGTGCGCAAGGATATCCCGGCATTGTTGATCGTCGGACGGATCGGCGTGCACAGCGACGAGGATATGGATATCGGCAGCAACACGGAAAACCTCTTGCGGTCTGCGCCCTGCAATATCCTGGTGTCGAACCGGAAGTATGTGCCGCCGATCGATACGTTGGCGGAATACACGATCGCCTGGACCGAAGAAGCTCTCCGCCGGATGGAAAAGATCCCCGTGTTTGCCAGAGGCGTCGCCAAGACCGCGATTCACCGCTATGCCATCGAGAAGGGCCACACCATCATCAGCAACACAGTGGTTGATACGGCCATCGGACACATTCTACCTAAGGGCGCGATGGATGCGATGCGCGCATTGGGTGGCAGCCTGGATGCCGCCGGTATCGACCGCGATAAGATGCAAGCTGACGAGTCTGTGCTGAAGGATCTCATGGGCTCGACGCTCAGCGGTATGATGACCGAGGTCGTGGAAGAAAAACCGACGGTCAGCGCAAACACTCAAGCCTACTTGGATCGGATGACTCAGGATTATTTCATCTGCGACGGTTGCGGCTACATCGGCAAGGGCGAGACGCCCGTCAAGTGCCCCGTCTGCGCCGCGGGAGGTGAACGCTTCAAACTGGTTGACAAGTCTCTTTTCGAAGCGGCGGCGCACGTCGAAGGGGTGCTCGAAACCGACCTAGCCTATGATGACGTCCCCATGCAATGGACGAAAGATGCCAAAGAGGGAATCCGTGCAGTCCCAGCCGGTTTCCAACGTAGGCGCGCTAAGGCCAAAATTGAAAAGACCGCTCGCAAGCTCGGCATGACCACCATCACGCTGGAGTATGCCGCGCCCATGATTCAAGAAGCGGCTTCAGAAGACTACACCCCCATCTTCGCAAATAAAGGAACCGGCGCCTCGACTGAAGCCAGGGCTACCGTCACCGCTGCGACGAACGTTGCCGGCGGCGCGACCGCCTCGCACGAGAACGGTCACGGCAGCGGAAACGGTCACACGGCGGAACCGGTCCCTGCCTCTCCCTATACCTGGATGCCGGAAGCCCAATCACGCCTCGAACGGGCTCCTGAGGGATTTATGCGCGAGTGCACACGCGCCCTCATCGAAAAACATGCCGATAAGCTCGGTGTTTCGGTCATCACGGTCGAAGTGGCCCACGAAGGCATCGAGCAAGCCAAGGACTATATGGCGGAGGCCATGAAGACCGGCAACCTGAAGGACATGATCGCCAATCTGACCGGCAAAGCGAGTTCGTAAGTGCTGAGTCCTGAGTGCTGAAAATAAGAGGACCAGCTCAGCCCTACTATTCCCAACTCAGCACGTAGCACTCAAGGCTCAGCACTATACTATTTATGGGTAAATCTCTTCCAATGTTCAGTGCCGCGTCTCTTGCCGGCGCATTCGGAAACATCCAGCAACAGATGACGCAGTTCTTCACGCCGTCCTCCGCTGCTTCTGCGCCGCACGATGGTCGGACCGTCGATGATTTCAAACCCTATCTCATCGCGTTGAATCTCACGAAGCGCTGCAATCTCAAGTGCGATCATTGCTATCTTGATGCGACGACGAAGTCTGCCGGCGGGGATGACGAACTTTCGACCGAAGAATGCTACACACTCATCGATCAGATTGCCGAGGTCAACAAAGGTTGCCTCCTCGTGATCACGGGTGGTGAACCGCTTGTTCGTCCTGACATTCTCGACATTGCACGCCACGCCGTGAAGCTCGGCTTCATGGTGGTATTTGGGACCAACGGCATGTTGATCGATGACCGGATGGCGAAGGAGTTGGTCGAGATCGGCGTGATGGGAATGGGCATCAGTATCGATTCGCTCGATCCCCAGAAACACAATCGTTTCCGTGGCGTACCCGGCGCGTGGGAAGCCGCTCTCGCAGGCATCGAGGCGTGCAAGCGGAACGGGCTGGCCTTCCAAGTACACTTCAGCGCGCAGCCCATGAACTATCAGGAATTGCCGGAGGTGATCGATTGGGCGCACCAGCTTGGCGCCAAGGTGCTCAATGTTTTTTTCATGGTCTGCACCGGCCGCGGCGAGGAACTGACCGACATCACCCCGGCCCAGTATGAAGAAGTGCTCGGGTACCTCGTCAACTGTCAGGATAATTACAAGGGGATGCTCGTCCGGGCTCGCTGCGCGCCGCATTTCAAACGGCTGGCGTACGAGAAAGATCCGAACTCCCCTATTACGAAAGCGACCGGTTATATGGGCGGAGGCTGTCTCGCCGGCACCAACTACGCGCGTGTGACCCCCAACGGCGAGTTGACCCCATGTCCCTACATGCCGTTGTCCGCCGGGAATATTCGCGAGACAAGCTTCGTCGATCTGTGGGAAAAGTCCGACGTCTTCAATTCCTTCCGCTATCCGCACTTGAAAGGCAAATGCGGTGATTGCGAATATACGGACATCTGCGGAGGCTGTCGCGCACGCCCCTACGTCGATCACGGCGACTGGCTGGACGAAGATCAATGGTGTCTCTATACCCCGAAAGGTGGCGAGAAGATCAAGGTCTCATTTAATACGCCGGAAGAAAGCCCGGTGGCGTGGGATGAGGATTCAGAAACGCGACTCAACAGGATCCCCTACTTTTTGCGCGCTATGGTAAAAAAAGGCGTTGAAAAGCATGCACGAGAAAATGGCATCCCCTTGATTACCATTGAGCTCATGGAAGAACTCCGCAAGAAACGATTCGGCAACGAAACCCCGGTCTTCAAATTCTGACGTGAAACGTGGGAAGTTCAGAGCCTCGGATCCGTGGCTGACCCCGTTTCTTTCACGTTTTACGTTTTGCCTTTCACAAGTCTAAATATGGACGATCTTCAAAGCCTCTTCACTGATCTCAATACACTGATCCCAATCATCAATCATTGGATCCATTTGTTGTCGGCAGTCGTTTGGATCGGCGGTCTCGCGTTCCTCGTCATGGCCGTGACTCCTGGGCTGAAGCAGGCGGTTGCTAAGGAGCAGATCAAACCGATTACCGATGCGTTCTATCAGCATTACAAGAAAGTCGCGGGTATCCTGCTCCTCGTTCTGTTGCTTACCGGTGGCATCAATTTCCACTATGTGAATCAGGTCATCACCTCGCAAACCGGCAGCGGGATCCAGCATCATGCAAAATACCTGACCGTTTTCTTTATCAAGCTGTTTCTCGTACTCTGTCTTCTCACGCTCTTCCTCTACACGGTGCTCTTCAAGTCCGATGATACAGAAGAAGGCGGAGATGAATCCTATGAAGCGATCCCCTTCCAAAGCGCTGCGCTCTGGATCGGTCTCTTTATCCTCCTCTGTGCCTCCGCCATGAAACATCTCCACCAATAGGTAAATCTGACTCCAGTTCTGGTTCTCCGTAGTGCGCGTCTACCGCATTTTCCCCGTGTCTGTATCTCGTAGGATATAAGGAGCGTACCGAAACAGATACGCCTTTTGTCCGACAGCCGCATACTTTCCGCTTCCTAGGCACTCGCCAAATCACTTTCAGTCAACGACTTACAACGTAGGCCTCGGAATATTTTCAACGGGAACATTTTGGTACAGGGTTTGCTGTACCGCCGTAGTCCTATCATCACCAGACATAGGGGGAGAAGACCGATGGTCTTAAGCTGGAAGTTTTTGGCGAAGCGAAAGGCCGGTGGGTTCCCACTCAAGAGGTTCATGCCTCTCATGCCGGTGGGTCTACCTCTGGATCATGCCCATCCGGAGCCATCTCACCGCCAGGCGCTTCTGCCACCGGGGTCGCGCCCTGCCCCTTTCCGCAGCGGCGCGGCCCTCCAATCTGACAGGGGTCGGCTCACGCAGGATATCAGACCATAGTTCGGGGAACCGCTTCATTTCAGAACAACCTTGGAGAGGGATACTCATGTCATTGACCGATCATGCCGCTTCCAGTCACTCGACCAAGAAAGAGCACCGCAGGGGCTCTCGTCCATCTTCCAATCCGAGCAAAGCTAGACCACAACAGCCTCGAATGGTTCGGCTCACCGTCAGCCTCCCTGGTGATCTTGTCGACCGTCTGCGCGATGCCGTGTATTGGAGTCCAAGTTTGACGCTCGCATGGCTGATCGCTCAGTCCTTACGAACCTCATTGGCAGAGATGGAATCCGTGCGTCAGGGGCCCTTTCCAAAACGAACGAACGCGCTCCGTGCGGGTCGACCTCGATTGGTTGGTCAAACAATGAACGTGCCACCTCGTACCAGGCTCACTAGCAATGAGACAGCCTATCCGGTTGAAGGGGTTACTCGGGCCATCCCTGGCTCACATCCGTGAATTTGCAGATCCGGCTACCGTATCTATTCCTTCATCCAGCAAATAAAAGGAGATGGTAATGCATAACCTTGGATTGCAATTTAGAGGAAACAGATTTTGGGAAATCATCTGGAAGTTTCCTTGCCCACAGAAGATTCTTATGGTGACAGACAGTAGCCTCAACTTCGGAGCTGGCGGGTTTGGGCTATCCGAGTTCGTAAGCATCATTACGAATGCGGGTCATACCGTAGCCACTGCGCATCGTAACGGGAGCGGCCCTAATTTAACGATCCCCGACAATTTCAATTTCACGACTGCGGCAACGGCGGTGACGACGGCACACTACGACCAGATTTGGCTGTTTGCATTCAGCACTACGGCTCTTTCTGCACCGGAGCAGGATAACAGCGCGCCGAGCCATCTTTGCTGCCACTTCACGACGTGAGACGCGTCATTATTGGGTCCGTGGTGAACCTGCTTGCACACAAGTTGCCTGAGGATGAAGGAAAACTGGCAGGTCTATTGGAGGAAGAGCATGACAAACTTGCCCGAGACCTTATTTCTGAAGGGACAAGCGGTGCCGAGCAGGCTATTAACGAGTATCTTCAGTGCACGCTTAAGCAAACTACAGCTTTTGCCGAAGCGATTCAGGCTAGAAAGTAGCTAAATAGGCAGTGTGGACAGAAGCGTAGCGTTGTCCACACTGCCCAACAATACAATTGGGATGAATGGCGTACGGTGCCTGGTATGATGGACAGCGAGCGCTGATGGCGGAAACTTTCATCATCCTGCTAGGACTTTTTGAAGAACGAATCGTAAACGCCGTAAGCTAGAATCAATCCGATCAATGTGTAATATATGCTGGAGATCCCACTATAATCAGGCGGACCCTCACCCTTGGGCTCATTCGCTAGAACGTAGGATGCACAGGTCAGCAGGATCGTACCCGCTACCGTGATAATCCCTGTACAAATCCTCTTCATGACTTAATCCTCCCTCCCTCGGTTCAAATGAATGAAACAAGGGAAACATCATACTGAAGTTGCTAGACCTGACGCAATAGCGCCAAGATATGCATGGAGCCTGGGAGGAAAATTGAGCGAGATGGGCTAGGAGGTAGCAGAGGTCTTGGAAAGCGTTTTCAATGCTGCCGAGACTTCCTTGAAAGATTGAGCGAGCTTGTCGAGCTGGGATCCCTTTGACATCACTTCACCTGCGAGAGATTTGAGCTGGCTGTCATAACCCCCAATCTCGAAGGCAACCTCGGAAACCTTCGCGAGCATTTCCTTGCAAGCAGTCAGCTCCTGCTGCAGGTGCTGAGAACTGGCTTGGGTAGTCTTGATCTCCTCCATTGAGGCTTGCAACTGTTGCGTCAATCGGCCGGCATAAGCTTCTCGGTCCCGTATGTCGGATTCCAGGTTGATCCGCAGTTCTTCGCTCTCGCGGCGGCGTTCCTCCAGATTACGAATGGCCTGAACCCAGAGGGCGAGATCCCCACCGAGCTTTGGCGAGTCAGACAAAGGCTGTCCACGCTCCAACGCATACAACGCAGGTTGTAACCATGCGATGAATGACATCACCTCGCCCAGTTTCAGATCGGTTGTCGAGGCAGGACTTGGCTCTGACGCGCTGTCGCGATTCGGAGAAGTCTGCGCCGGCTGTGGAGCTGCAGACGGTTTTGCCTTCCTCTGCTGACCATTTCTCGGCTGTGCCCAGCGATGATATTCCAATAGGACCGCAATGCAATGACGACAGATGGGCTCTTCCGGCAGCGCGCAGCTGCACTTTGAGATGAGGTGCCCCTCTTTGAGACGGATCGTCTGCTCGTATAGGCCGGAATTCCCTATGACAGCCGACGAAATTTGGGTATCATCAGCCTCGACGATCCGAACGCGATTTTCAGAGAGGTATTGATTGCCGATGTGAAAGGCATTGCGATCAACCACAGCCTGGATCATGGGAGGATCCAGGAGGCTAAACCGCTCAGCAGAGCAGGGGATCTTGTTTCGCATGCAGTGGGTTCCCAGTCACTACCAACCACAGCCTAATCTTCGTATAATTCAGTGTAGTCTGAAACAGGTCAGGCAAACTGTCAAGCGTTCACCAGTTTACAACGCACGGTTGCATCAATCCAGCCTCTTCCATCGATACCAAGGCGCGCATATCTAGGCCGCTTGGTGCCTCTGCAGCCCGTTGAATTGGTGCTGTGTCACATCTCCCGCAACTTGTTAGATCCGCGAGTGAGATCCGTCGAAGAAGGGATGATGTTTTGTCTGCTTACAGCCACAGAACGCCACTCGTTTCTTCTCTTCATAGTGAACACCGGCGAGAACACCGTTCCTGTGGCCCATCGCAAAACGGCTACGTTTTTGATCGACCGCGTTGACACCAATAGACAGTATCTGGATCTGCTTCGACAATGCACGGTGTCCGGTGCGCAATCATCGGCTTCTCTGACATCAGATTCCTCCTTCACGCATTGGTTAGGCGTGAAAAGTGCGGTGTCCCGAGATCGCCTGAGAAGTATTCTGTACGATGGACGGCTTTTTCAGCATCGGCGAGGAGGCCCCTTCGCACTGACCGGTGTCAGCCAGAGAAAGTCGGCGATCTTCTCCCGGATCATGTCTTGAAATTCCTCAAAGCGCCCCACCTCGAAAGACGTCATATAAACGCTGACTTGACGGACTTGACCTGTCATGCGGCGGGCCACTCGATTCGGAACCGGAAGGTTGTACTGAATGTGTCCGCCTCCTGTATAGCTCACCAGCGGCCCAGCCATCGTATCGTTCTCCGAGCGAATCTGGTTGAGACGACGGACCAATGTCTTGGCCATCCCTTCATCGCGAACCATGGAAGCTTCGAGCATCGTCTGATAGAGGCCATCGTCATTTTTGCCATGACAGGCTTGGAGTTGCTGAAGAATACGTGCTCGATAGATAGGGTCATCAACAATGGCTTCGTCCTTCATGTCCCACTGTGTCATCAGTGGGTCAGACTTCGCTTGAACCAAGCCGTTCTTGGCAACGATCCGCACCAATGGCTTTGGAGGGTTCATGGCTTCCACAGCCCAATGGTGTGCTTTCGCTAGCCGAACCAGCGGTTCATAGTCCTCGAACGGGCCACCCCAGTTCTGTCGCCACCGGACGGCTTCTAGGAACTCCTGGCGGTTCATTTCCAACCCGGAAACATATTGATCCAGTGCAGACTGACCGTCCCAGCCGAACATTTCCATGGCCAAGGCCGGTGTACGCCCTTCCGCCGCCAGCCTCTGCAACACCGTCAGCGCCGCATCGATATGAAACCGATTGTGATGTTCTTCCCCTAGATAAATGATTTCTTGCTGGAGCAACAACACCATCCACTGGTCGAGAGAAACTGGTTGGCCCGTCGCCGTATCAATGATCTGCCATTCCTTGAACAGCGCATGATGCCCATCTTGTGAGGCGGCAGAAGATCTGGCACCCCCTCCACTCGTGCAGGCGACGGTGAACCACAATGCCCCAACAATCACCAGCGCCTTGAATGTGACGAAGATGGCTCGTGTAGCGAACATCATGGGTGTATCGCTCATAGCATTTACCTAACACAGGTTTCTTGGGATGGGCAAGACGGCAACCTTGACGCTCATGGACCAGGTCGTTATGCTGCCACACATTCACCAACTGATGTTGCAGATCTATGGTCACATACTCCGCATCAACCGACTCATGAATTCTACCGCACAGATCCTTGCAGACTTTCGTTCACAGGTCACCCAGCTCTTGCAGGAACGCGACAAGGAATGGGAGGCCTCACGCAAACTTGTTGAGGCAACGCAGCTCACTGCGACGTTGAAACGGTTGATCGAAGAAGCCCGCCGCATCGATCTTCCCGTCATTATCCGAGATGCGATCACCCTAGCGTTGGGGAACTCAGAAGCCGCACGAATTCAAGATCTCCCCGGCCCTCGACTCAAAGAACTCACAGGGCTCCCCCCGACAAAAGCCGTGCGAGCCCTCTGTGTGTGGTTCGGCATCGTTGAGGGCTCGGTGTCCCAGTGGCCAGTGACCTCCCTGCGGAGCGAAGAGATTGAGGCATTCGCGCACTCTCACTTTAATCCCTTTGACCTGCTGCTCGATGTGGACGTGGCCTCCCTACTCGATTTGGGAGCTGGCGATCTCTCCTTTGCCACGGAACTGGTCGAGCAATACGTGGCCCCCCTTCAACAGCAACAGCGTGAGCTGATTCTTCATAGCCTCGATCGGCTTCAGCCAGGCTCAAAGCTGGGCGGTCCACTCCATCCGGAAAGGGAACGACTCAACGGCCTGCGATCTCGGACCGGGCTCTCGTTTCACTTCTACGGGAACCAGGATATGTTCGACCTGGGCAATCTCGACCAAGCTGGGAAGCTCGCAGCCCGCTATACAATTGCGACCTGCTGGGCCCCCGCGACACCTACGTTTGCCTACGAACCGACTCGATTGTCTGATCAGATCATCACTCAAGAGCTCCATCGGACCAAAGGCGCGTTTCGACAGATCCACTTTTCCGGCGAGCCAGCACTGGAGGTTCAGCATGGGGATCGCGCACTCCTCTTTCCACCATGGAAGTTCGAAATTCGAGGCCCCCTCGCCCTGCTCGACCTACTGGCGCGCAGAAGTTTCCTCTGCGTTTTCGGAGCCGTCGATACCCAGGTCTTCTGGGAAATTCTGGCACAACTCCTCGACGATGTCCGCTATCGACCAGGCAATCAGCCATTCACATCAGACAATCTCCCAACGATATTCGGCGAGATCTTCGAGCGGCTCTCGCGCCTTGCGCTTGGTGAGACCCTGAACCTGTCAGACTGCGGCCCATTACGCCGGCAGATTCCACACGTCCTTCCCCTTCTCTCGATGCAGGATCCGTCCTATTGTTTCCGGTCCGTTCAGATTCGCCGTGGAGCCGTCTTCCCAGGAGTTCCCGCCAGCAGTACCGCCAGACGCTTTTCTGACATGATCGAAGAAAGCCCTCCATGGATGCTGATCCTCGTGCCGGAATAGCAAGAGGCTGAAGAAGTCACTTTTCTCACCCGCCCAACCCCGGCGGATATTTCACCCTCCCGCCATGAGTCTGCCGAGACAGCCTCTTCGCCCAAGGACGCGCTTTCTCCCATACGCGTGCTCGCATCGTTCAGACCCTCAACATGCGAAAGAGATTCTCGATGTTGGAAGCGCTGGAAGGGCTTTCCCGTTCGCCAAGATCCATTGAACGGGTGAACGGCCCACACGAAGTGCGGTTGGTACCTCCTCGGGTCTTCGCTCGCTGCGGCCTTGCCCGCGGAACGGCGCGTCTTGGCGCGACGGGGTTGGGCGGGAGAGAAGTCTGAAATTTGTGAGCCTCTTGCGGGACAGTCTTGCTCTTGTTGTGGCACACGAGCGAGCCACCAAGGTTCTCGTGTGCAGAACATAACCTTTCCGCGTCTGATAAAGCTGAACGCGAACAACCCAACGGCGCAAAGCCCTACTCATCGCCATCTTCAGACTGATCGATGCAAGAACTCATGTGAAAATTGACCATCTACAGACCCTTTGTTAGACTTCGAGCGTGTCAGATCACCAGGCATTCCTGAACTACCAGGACTACTAATCCCAACATGAGTTCAGCGCACACCATCCGGTCGATCCAGGACAATATTGCACTGATTATCAAGGGGAAGGCCCACGTTATTGAGATGGCGGTGGTTTGCCTTCTGGCCCGGGGCCATCTTCTACTCGAAGATGTTCCCGGAGTCGGCAAAACCACATTGGCACACAGTTTGGCTCGATCACTTGACTGTTCATTCAAGCGCATTCAGTTTACCAGCGATCTCTTGCCTTCCGATATCGTCGGGGTTTCCATGTTTAACCGGCAAAAACAGGGGTTTGAGTTCATACCGGGTCCGATCTTCGCCAACGTCGTGCTGGCTGATGAGATCAATCGCACCACGCCGAAGACCCAGAGCAGTCTCCTGGAAGCGATGAGTGAAGCACAGATTTCCGTCGATAATCAGACGCATCCACTTGAGCAGCCTTTTATGGTCATCGCCACGCAGAATCCTGCAGAATATCACGGGACCTTCCCCCTTCCTGAATCCCAACTCGACCGGTTTCTGATGCGCCTCTGTATTGGATATCCCACGCTCGAGGAAGAAAGGAAAGTGCTCGACCGTCCGCCTTCGTTGCGTCCCGCTGAAACACTGGATGCGGTGCTGTCAGCCAGCGAAGTACTTGCGTTGCAGGCCTGCGTGGATCAGGTCCACATGGAAGAGAGCGTGACGGACTATCTGCTCGCGATTGTGCAAGCGACTCGACAAAGCGAGCTCTTATCCCTGGGAGTCAGCACACGCGGAGCGCTGGGATTGAGCAAGGCAGCCAAGGCATTGGCGGTCGTCCGCGGACGTGACTATTGCCTTCCTGACGACATCAAAGAACTGGCGCCGATCGTGCTGTCTCATCGTGTCATGCTGAACCGGACCCATGGCATGCGGACACAGAGTTTCGAGCAGGCGGAGCGTATGGTGATCGACATCGTCGAGACGGTTCCCGTTCCTGTCTAGCCGGTCACGGATGGATGCTCCGACCAACTGGATGAGCCACGCGCGTGAAGTCCGCACTCCTCAATCTCCGTGCTTCCCAAGCCGTTTCCTTCGTCAGGGGCCTGTCCCGGCGGCGGTCGATTCGTCTCACGTCTGAAGGAACGAGGTTTCTCCTCTTCACATTCGGAATCGGGCTGGCCGCCATTAACACCGGCAACAATCTATTTTACTTACTCCTCGCGATGATGCTCAGCCTCATCGTGATCTCTGGATTACTCTCGGAGCACTGTCTTCGGCGATTGGAATTTCACCGTCATGTGCCCGATCTCATCATGGCCAACGAGCCGACCACGCTCACTCTCTCGGTCACAAACAGGAACCGGCATCTGCCCAGCTTTTCCTTGCGTCTACTCGATGTCGTCGATGGCCAAGATGTCGACCGAGGTCTCGCGATTCACCTCCTGCCTCCGCAGAGTTCTGTGCTCCTGTCCTATCCACTCCTTGCCACAAAACGGGGCTGGATTCGGCTTGAAGGCATTGGGGCGCAGACGCTATTTCCCTTTGGGCTGTTCCTCAAGAAAGGACGCTACTCTACAGAAGCGCATCTGCTCGTCAGTCCTCCAATCAAGCCGCTCACGTTGCGATTTGTGGATGAATTGGTCAGCGAAGGACAAGGAGAATCCCTCCCACGACGAGGCCACGGAGCGCAACTGTACAACCTTCGTCTGTATCAGCCAGGAGATGATTCGCGAGCTATCCATTGGATGACCACTGCCCGCACGTCTCAGCTGATCGTTCGGGAAACTGAAGCGGAGGATCAACGACGCATCACCGTCGTTCTCTCAGTCGTGGCTCCGGAAGAACGCGAACTTCTCTTTGAACGAAGCGTGACGTTCGTGGCATCACTGCTCTGGCAACTGACGGAGCGGGCTTACCCAGTGCGACTCATCGTGGGGATACAAGACTCAGGACTCGGGTCGGGATCCGCTCATTTCTTGGCGATGCTGCGTTTGTTGGCATTGTGCGAACGGCAGTCACCTGAAACCGGTGGTGTCGGCCATCACGGCGAGCATTCTCCCTCCACCCACGAAGGCGAGCGGAGCTACACGGTAGCAGTCGTACCCTGGTCGGATCAGACAGTACTCACAAGCATGGTACACGCTGATCGGGTGCTCCATGCCACGCAACTCGAAGAGTTGACACATGCCTTTTGAGCAGGCCTTTGTCCTCAGCTCTGTCCTCCTCGCCTCCACAGCGTTTAGCGGACTTGTGTTTTCGCAGAGCGTCCCGCTCTGGCTCGCCCTCCCCACAGCGATCATCCTCATGATCTCGCTGCTTCACGCAGGAGGGGTCCTTTTCATCCGACGGGCAATGGCACAGGTCACGGTCTCGCCAACCCTGTGGAATGTCCTCTTGATCGGGGCTTTCGTCATATTGCTGATCGATCTCACAGTAGTATCACGAGACCTTCTTCCGGCAGGTATCCACTTTTTGGTTGTGCTGCTGGATATCAAGCTACTCACCCTTCAACAGCGGCGTGATTATCGGCATCTCTACGCGATTAGTCTCATGGCAATTCTGGCGTCCGCGGCACTGACGACCGATGCGTGGTATGTCCCAGTGTTTCTGCTGTATCTGCTCGCGGCTGTCTGGACACTCTTGCTGTATCACTTGACCCAAGAAACGGGCGAAACCCCTGCCGTCGTCGCACCCTCGAGCATGGCGGCCTGTCGCGCGACATTCCCGAGCCGCATTACTCACCGATTCTTTTGGTTGACGAACGGAACCGCCGTCCTGACGGTCGCCCTGACGCTCGCCATTTTCTTTCTCATCCCTCGCATCGGTGCGGGCGTATTGCAGAAGACGAGCGGGGATGCGCTGCGAACGACGGGGTTTTCCGATCGAGTTGACCTCGGGACGATTGGGTCAGTGAAACAAGACCCTCAGATTGTCATGCGGATTGAACTGCCGGACCATTCCGCTGTTGAAAAAGATCGCCTCTATTTGAGAGGCCTCGCCTACGATCAGTACAATGGACGATCGTGGAGCCACAGCGGAACCCGTCGACGTTCGTTGAATCTCGCGGCTGATGGAACATTTCTCGCTCGCCCAGCCGGTAGCCGACTTCCGAACAGCCAGTCCATCCCAATTCGCCAAGATATCCTGCTCGAAACGCTCGACACTGCAGTCCTGTTTGCCGCCCCATTTGCGGAACTTGTGAGCGGCGAGTTTCTCACTGTACAAACTGATGCCATGAGCGGGCTCCATTTGCCATTTCCTCCTTCTTCCCGCATCCGATACTCCGTCACCTCTCAAGCTCCACATCTCGTCGCGGACGAACAAATCGCGTCGATCCTGGTCTATCCAGATTCGATCCGTTCCCGTTATCTTCAGGTTCCCGTGGGATCACAGCAGGTCGCAGACTTGGCGCATCGTGTCATCCAACAGGCCACGACCCCATTTGGCCGAACGCTGGCGATTCAGCAACACCTCTTGGAGAATTATCGCTACAGCCTTGAAGCCGATACGACCACGCTCAGTCATCCGCTCGAGGAATTTCTTTTCACGCGAAAAACAGGGTACTGTGAACATTACGCGACCGCTATGGTTGTGATGTTGCGAACTGTAGGCATTCCTGCTCGACTTGTGACAGGGTTCCTGGCCACGGAATGGAATGAATACGGGAGTTATTTCACCGTACGCCAGCGAGATGCCCATGCCTGGGTTGAGGTCTACTTTCCTCACTCAGGCTGGATCACTATGGATCCCACTCCCACAGTCAGTGCCGCAGTGGCCACTTCTCGCTGGGAGCCACTCAGCCAACTCGGGGAATCTGTTCGACTACAGTGGGATCGCCTATTCGTCCACTATAGCGCGAAGGATCAATTGGCAGTCGTTCATGGAGTACGAGAAGGCAGTGACGCGTTGCGTGAAAGCGTGAGTCGATGGGTTTCGTTGCTCAGCGCCCCGGTAAGCGAGGTTCTCAGCCGTCTGGCTCGCATCGCTCGAACGTTCCATCCGGGCATGCTGGGACTGGTCACGGGAGTAATCGTGGTAGGACTAGCCGTACTTCTCCTCATGCTTCGGGATAGGATAGGGCTCTGGGCCACCATCCATCTTCCGACATCGCACCAGCAGCTTGCGATTGTCCAGCTCTATGCTCGCATGGTTCGCACGGTGGAGAAACACGGGGTGAACAAGCCTCCAACTGCTACAGCCAGTGAATTTGCAAGACTGGTTGAACAAGAATGGAAATCGGCCGGTCCGATAGTGGCTGATGTGATCACCCTCTACCATCAGGGACGATTTAGTCGAACCCCGCTCACCCCGGACGAACTTTCTCGCGCGGCTGAACAGGTGGGACGGCTGCAATCCCTTACGCACGTGGTCCGTTAACGGCCCTACTATCTATTCATATTGTCCATCGCGGCATAGTCTCGGTCCTATCCAGAGGGCTAGGGACACAACCACGCCACATGGCCTTTAAGTAAGCCCTACGCCGACCTGCTTGCTGACAAGTTGAAACTTTTGCTTGAACTGAGGAACAAGCCACTACACTTGAGGGTTTGATCATAAGCCTGAGTCGTTCATGGGCGAATTGCAGGGCCTGTACGATTTCCTTTTCTCTCAATGCAAAGAACCTCGCCATGTGCCGACGGAGAATCGGGAGGGTCAGCCCCTCAAGACTCGCCCGAAGGCCATCGGCAAGTGGGTTTAGGATTGGGCATGGGAACGAAATGGTTCCACTTAACCTAATCCATCGCATCGAAGGAGCCAACGCACTGGAAGTTTTCGTATTTGAGAAAAACCCGCGCACCACATAGCACATCACGCTGACAACTGATTAGCACCAGAATAATGTGGTATGCAATGCCATGCAGAGGAGGAACAGTCTCTTCGACCGATACAAAGTTACGTTAATTATGTCTAGGTCAGCACGACCTGCGGAGCGAAGCATTCCAACCAGGAATCCGAGTAGAGGTCTCTATGCATGACGCATGGGGAGAGGAAGGCATCTTGAGAAGAACACCGATGTTGGAGCGGGAAACGGGATTTGAACCCGCGACCCTCGCCTTGGCAAGGCGATGCTCTACCACTGAGCTATTCCCGCTCGATCACAACCCGTCAGAGGGGTGGGATTCTACTGATGCAGGAACGAAGCTGTCAAGCGATCTGGTAGGCCATACTTATCATTGTTATCTTGTTACCTTCGTTTCAACGATTCAGAAGCGCTACCAAAAGGTAACTTGAGAACATTTCTGCCAAACTATTGATTTACTGAGCGTTTGACTCTTGAAATCGGACGAGCGTTTACCGAGTGATACAGCAGGTACTCAGCGACACATATACCGATCGTTTTCAATCATCATCGTCAACGCATTTTACATCTTACTATTCAATCACTTATTACACTTCACCTAACTATAGTAGATCTATCGAGTTTGGTGCGCATATTGCGTGGGTGAAGAGCCCGTGATGTACGGGAATTCAATACAAACGACAGTAGCCATGGCTCATCAGCCGATGTGCATGTGCAATTCATCCTGTGATAGGCAGCTCTTTGGGTAAGAGAAGTGTCAGAATTTTTGCTGAAATAAGTTATTTAGGTTAAGTGAGAGACATCGCGTGGGCTTGAGCCAAGCCCTCAACCGTGGGGAGGTGGGATCCATGTTTTTGTCACGGCGGCAGTTTTTAAAAGTCACAGCCGGGACCGTCGCGGCGGTGGCGGTAGCGGACAACGTCCTGGCGTTGACGGCGCTCCA
>CBDDRH010000050.1:0-24035 GCA_965233025.1 uncultured bacterium | reverse complement strand
TGGGCGCGCGTGTGCTGATTCAGGGCCTGGTGAACAATTCCTTTAAGGAAACACAGACCCGAATCATGCGGATTTATATGACAGCTGAAAATCAGCCCGATGAGTCGACACATGCCGGTATCGCCATTGATCCTGTGATTTTTCGGAAAGTGGCCGTGTCGGGAGTTCCAGCGTTAGTCTTTTGGTCTGAGGATCATTATTGGATGGCCTCAGGGGCGGGGAGCGTTGAGTACTTGCTTCGTGTGCTTGCGAGACATGATCGGCAATTAGATTCTTGGGTGGGTTGGTTAGAGCGGCGTCAGCAGGGCTTTTTGCAAGGAGGGCCAACGACAGAACCCAGACCGAAGCTTCCTGCGATAAGTGCGAATTACAAGGTCGCGGGTGAATACCAAACCTTCCAGATTGCTGAGCGGGACATGATCACAGTGATGAAGGAAGGCATTGCGAAGGTTGACTGGGAGAAGGTGAGACAACACGAAGAGGAGATTCTCAAGGGGAAGCTTCATCGGGGACCAGGGCTGAAGATCCCTGATGCGCAATCACCCAGGACCTTCCTCGTCGATATGACCATGGAGTATCCGGAAGACATTGCAGATCCGACGTCCAAAACGATCTTGGTAAAGGCAGGCGCTCGTGTCAATCCGTTACAGAAGGTGAAGTGGCCTTACGCGATGATCTTTCTCAATGCCGACAATCAGGATCAGGTGCGTTGGGCTCGACGGTATCTCGATGCACACGATCGGATGTATGTGAAGGTGGCTGTGACCGAAGGGGATATTGCTGAAGCGATGAAGGCGCTTGAACACCGGGTCTATTGGGCCGATACGTATCTGCTGCAACGGTTTGGTGTGGTGGCCGTGCCCAGTGTGGTCAAGCAAGAGGGGGAACGGTTGAAGGTACAGGAGTATGCGTTGCGATGATGACTCAAGCCGTGAATGAACCTATTGGGTTGATGAATGCACGCTGGTTCAGTGTTCTGAAGCGGGGTGTCCTTAGCGTGATTCTCGTTATTCTCTGCGGTCTGCCTTTCTCGGGGGTAGTGGCTCCAGACACTGCAGAAGCCTTTTGTCAGACGAGCACCAATGTTCTTGCCAGCTCGCTCGCTACGACATGTTGGGAGTGTATGTTTCCCATTAGTATGTCGGGGTTCACGCTCTTTAATGCTGGTGAGGACTATACCGTTCCGGCGGTTGGACCAGGACGAGCCCCGTACTACGGGTCTGTTTTGTGTGGTTGTATGTGCTTCAACGGTATCTGTATCCCCGGACTTCCCTTCGGCATCTGGGAGCCCAAAAACCTGATTGAAGTAGTGCATGATCCCCTCTGTTTCCCGTCGTTGGGAGTGTCGATGACGGGTGGATTCACCCACATTGGGCGCGGCTCTGAATCGACCCAGATGGACGATACGGAACTGAATCACTCCTTTTGGAATGTTCATTATATCTCCTATCCCCTTTGGTTTCTGATCGGTATTGGGCTCGATATTGCCTGTCTCAATCCGGGGGGGATCGCGGATGAGATTGATGTCGTGTTCATCTCCGAGATTGATCCGTCCTGGAACGACGACATTCTCAACTTGATGCTGTTTCCAGAGGCGTTGCTCATTGCAAATCCGATTGCGCTCAGTGCATGTGCGGCCGATTCACTCGCTTCGTCCTTAGGATTTCCCATCGATGCCTTGTTTTGGTGTGCAGGGTCACAAGGATTTCTCTATCCTCCGGATGGCAACTATTCAGGTGCTGGTACGGATCTCGGTCCCGCTGCATTGTCGGGATTTCATATGTTGTCAAAGCTCGCGCGCGTAGGTGCGGAGGCGTATACCGCCGGCAACGGATCTCTGATCTGCGATGACTTTCCGACAGGGGTAATCGTGAAGAGCCAGTACAAGTATCAATTGATCTATCCCATTCCAAATACCGGGACGATAGGACCGTGCTGTCAGCCGATTGGTCGAACTCTCATGATGTGGGGTCTGAATAAATCCATCCCTGCAGTCGGTGAGGATTATGTGTTCCTACTATGGAAGCTCCAGCGATGTTGCATGCTGTAACCCGTGTCGCCGGGAAGGGGAGGTGAGATGATGCGAGCTAGTTGTGGTAAGGCGGAAGTCGGTTTCCGCATCCTTACCATTTCTGTGGTCTTTCTCCTCCTTCAAGTCGTGAGTGTCTTAGCCGAAGTCTTTCCCGGTACGATGGATTACATCGATCGTTCACGCGAAGGGTGGTTTTTCTACAAAGACCCTCCGGTACAGATGGACGAGGAGGATGACGATGAAGAGATGCCTCCACAGCTCAAGATGCTTCCTGGTGATATTTGGTCGGACCCTGCCAAGCATCGGCCGTTGCTGAAGAAGCTCCCCATTGATGGGATGAATCTCGAACGGCTGCCGGCGATGTTTCTCAAGGAGCTGGTTGACGCGAAGAAAGAAATGGCCTTAGACGTTCCCACCGTCCCCAATGTGACGGAGTACATTAAAGTTCAGCAGGCCGCATTCGATCGGTCGCAGAGGTTTACGGATGCGTATCAGGTGGCGATGTATACGAATCCACAATTGGATTCATCGACGAAGCATCCGACCTCGACCTATGGGCATCAGATCGAAGCTGAGGTCACGAAACAGGAAGAAGAAGCATTGCTCGCGAGTGCGTCCGAAGAGGCCGGCCTGTTCTTCTTTTTCACGTCGACCTGCCCCTACTGTAAAGAGCAGGCCAAGATCGTCAAGCTCTTTGCCGATCAGTACGATCTGAAGATATTCCCCGTGTCGCTCGATGGCCAAGGTCTTCCTGAGTATCCACGGCCGGCCCGTGACAATGGGATGGCCGATAAGATTGGTGTGCATATGGTCCCGACGATCTATCTCGCGATCCCGCACGACAACTTCTTGAAACCCATCGGCGCTGGGCTGATGACGCTCCACGAGTTACGAGAAAGAGTGTTGGTTCTTCTTCAGAAGAAGGACCTCCTGCTTCAAGAACAGAAACGCAGTTCCTAACTAAGCGAGGATGCATGATCGGACGCACTATTTGTATTTGGTTCTGTGTGCTGACGTTACTTCTTCTCCCTGTCTTGTCTGAGGCGCAGAGCCTCGATTCTTCCCTGCAAAACATGTTTGCGTCCTGGGGGACTGGGGTCACCACACCTCCGGGGTCATATCAGAGCCAGAGCAAGGGGTACTTTAGCGGGGGCGGCGTCTCCGTTCGTACGTTCCAAAACAGCTTTAACGTGTTTTCAGTTGCTCCCCCACGCCTCAGCGTCGGGTGTCAGGGAATCGACGTGTACTTGGGGGCGTTCTCGTATGGAAAGCTCAGTCGGTATGTGAATCTTCTGACGCAGATTGGCACGAGTGCCGTTCTGGGCTATGCGTTTCAACTTGCGATGAAAGCGATTTGCCCGGATTGTGCCGACGTTCTCAATAAGATCGAGGCGGCGGCCCGCGCGCTGAATGTTGCTGGTCGTATCCAGCCTTGTCAAACAGGCAATGAGATTGCGAAGGCATTGTCTGGAGATGAAAGTGCTCAGAATCGTCTCGCGAGTCGGTATGGCGACGCGTGGCAGAAAATGAAAGAAGCCGGAGCCTCTATCGGCGATGTCTTCGAAGATCGAGATACGACCGCTACCCAGACTACGCAACAAGCGACCACGGCGATGAAGGGCACGACCTATGACGTGACCGGAAATCTTGTTTGGGATGTTCTGGGTCTTGCCGGTGCGGACGACATGACAAGGCGATTGATTATGTCAGCAACCGGTACGGTTATTGTTGATGATACGGGCGATGTGCAAACCCGTGAACCAACCCTCACCTTTGAACAACTGGTCGACACTGATACTGGGGATACGGTTAGAGTTTTCGATTGTGGCGGGACACCGGAATGCCTTACCCCTACCGTGGTGGGCGATACCACGGTCCAAGGATTTCACAATCGTGTCCATGACGCCCTCACGAACATCGTCACGGCGATTCAAGCTGGAACTGCTCTGGCGGCCGCGGATATTACCTTGATCAACATGTCGCCTGCGCCGATGTATCGGATGATCTCTGAGTATGGGCGGGATCCTCAGATGGCGGATCAAATTGTTCGCCTCAGTGCAGAAATGATTGCAGCGGATATGGCCTATCAATGGATGCGATGGGCGGGGCAAGAAGTGAGTCGCAATGTTGATGGGATGAAGAAGCAGAAACCGGAATTCCCTGGCGATATTGCCAAGTTCAAAACGGAACTGCGTGCTCGTTTGCAGTTGGCGTCGACCGATCTCGCGAAGCGGGCCGGGATGCTGAACAACCTGAATCAGCTCATGCAGTTGGTCAAGACCGAGGGTCAGCTGAAGTCTCGGAAGTAGTGGTGTCAAGGCCGCGCCGATCAGTCACTTTGACGATGAGGTAGTCCGGTGTGGGAGCTTTATACATATGGCAACGGTGACGTGATTAGCCAGGTCATGCTTGGTCTTCGGATCATGATGACCACCGGTCGTTTTGAGAGTCTCTTTCACCTTGCCCTCCTGGGCTTCGTGCTGTTCGGACTGGTCTACTATGCCTTCAATCGCCGCGCTCCTATGCTGCCCCTGTTTTTGGGAGCGATCATTATTCTGTATGCGAGTGTGCGGATCACGGTTGATGTCTCGGTCATGGACCAAGTCAACCCTGATGTGGCAGACGTCGTTGTCACGGGTGTTCCCATCGCCGTGGCCTTGCCGGCGTATGTTACCGGACAAGTCGGGTTCTTTGTCACCCAGTTGGTTGAAGCATCGTTTGCGATTCCTGTTCAATACACTCAGGGGCAATCGACGTACAATCGTCCTCTCTTTGATTTTCAGAAAGTATTAACTGCGACTCTTACCGATTCGGATTTAGCGAGGAATTTGGACACCTATTTCATGTTTTGTGTGTTCCCCGAGGTCGATCTGCAACAGAAGAATCTGGGTACGTTGATGTCTGCTGGCGATCTTCTGGCCGCATTTGCCGCGACCAATAATGCGCTTACGGCTCTGGGCTATGCTGGCGGCACCAGAGAGGCGGCACCGAGAACGTGTCCAGACTTCTACAATATCCTCGTCGCGCCAGCGTTCACCGGGCCTGGTGCGGACTACACCAATGCCATGCGTCTCTTGCGTACGAAACTTCAGCTGACTGCTGCAAGTCCAATTGATGAGATCGGCTTGACTGATGACCTCCGGGCTAACCTCCTGCCAGTAGCTGGTCAGGACAGTACTCAGCTTATCAATAATGTCTTGTTGATCAATCGTTGGCGCCATGCGGAGCATGAAGATGCGAAGCGGAAGGCGGATCCCGCGGAAAGTATCCTGCTTGAACAGCGAGCGGTTCGTCAGGATTTGAAAGAACAGGCGTTCTCCCGATCGAATGTGGCGCAGAAGATGATTCCCATGCTACGGACCATTGTCGAGGCCATGGTGTACATCATGAGCCCATTTATTCTCATCCTCGCTATTTCTCCAGGGATGATGAAGATGGTCAGTCTCTACTGGAAGTGTTTTCTGTGGTTGCTCACATGGGGACCGTTATATGCGGTCATGAACTTCGTTTTGTTCCAAGAGGCTCGCTCCCGATTGGGTGGTCTGTTGGCTGCGGCTACGAGCGCCAATGTGAACATGGAAACGTATGATGCACTGAACGAGTTCATTGCGATGATGAATTCCACAGCCGCCGACTATGCATTTCTGGTTCCAGGCATTGGCTGGGCCTTGGTGTGGGGTGGGTCAGCGATCGGGAGTTCGTTTGGAGCCGGTGCCAAGACGGCGGAAGGTGCGGCGTCTTCAGTGGCATCGCAGTTTGCACGAGGCGAAGGCCGGGCACTGCTTGAAGGTCCAGCGTATCACACGGAGCCTGTCAGTCTTCCACGTGGTCAAGTGATCGGTCATGGGGTGGAGTCGGGTCCCCAATTCTCTATTCCGGTCGGAGCCGGGGGAGTCAGAGTCGACAATCAGAACGGGACCGCCGATATTTTCGATAGTCATGGCGGAGTGACGAAGCTGGGCTCGAACGGCACGGTGATGTATCACGGGAGTGAGGGGCAATATACTCGTCGCGCAGACGGATCCTATGAGTCCGGTGTGTTCCGGCATAGCATGTTTGATTCTCACAGCGGCCAACAGGTTCAGGTCCAAACCTCTGTATTTGGAGACATGGTCGAAGACCGATTCACCTATACGGGTGGTGATGGGGTGGGGCGTTCCGTGATGGTTCAGCGGAATCAGAATAGTGGCGTCATGAGTGATCGAACAGAGCAGAGCATCCATGACGGGTTACGTGAGAATCGGACGATTTCTGATAAGGGGTATGAATCGTTCAATCAGAGCGGCAATTTGATGCTATGGCGGCATTATGGCGATCGGGTTGAGGCTGACCAAGCGTTAGTCACTGTGGCTGGTTTTCGTGAATCCGGGATGAGATCCGATCAAGTAACCAACGCCACTATGCAGAGCACGATCGATGGCAAGTCGTTCCAATCTGGAACCTTGGAAAAGAAGAATGGTCAGTGGCACTTTTTCGCGCAGCAGTTTGAGAAGGACAAGGGAGGGAAGGAAACCGGCATTGCCGGTGGCTTGCAACGAACGATCCTTGGTGGGCCAGACCATGCACAGTTTTTCATCGAGACGGGGAACAAGTCTTTCATGACGGTTGGTCCGTTTGGCCAGTCAGGTTTTATTGCAGGGTCTGTTCTTGCTCGAGGCACGGTTGATGATACGGATAAGGCCAATCCCAAGACCAATTATTCGAATTTCTCTGTCTCGGAGGACCGAGGAGGAATCACCCATACTGTATTTGGACAGGTTCGGAAGGACGAAGATGGCATGGAAAAGCTCTTTGTCTCTCACGAATCGTGGGAGCAAGGCTCCAAGGGAATGCAGCACGGTCCGCAAACCATTGGTGGATACACGTTCGAGGGACTTTTTACAGGTCTGACCGGAAAGGCGAATGACTCGAATGTCCCAACCTTGTTCAATGGGATGGTCATGGATTCAAAGAATCCCAGTGCACAACCATTTCAGGCTTCTGCGCTGTTAAAGGATGGAAAGGTGGCATTCCTGTCCGGGCAGGATGGCGACATCAAAACAAGTCACGAGAAGCGAACTCTTCCAGACGGAACGCAGCTGGAAGGCACCTTTACTGAAGTGAACGGCTTTGGCAAAGATAGCTCCCCAGTGACCCTCTTTCATGGCAAAGAAAAACCCCTGCTAGGTCCTGAACGCGAATCGAGTGGCTTGCTGGAAGGGAGTAATTTGGTCAACTTTAAGGGTGGGTCAGGGATACATAAACAAGACATTGGAACGGATATTACCTCAGATGGTCACATTACGCATGGTATGACCGAAACCCTTAGTGATAGAAATGGCAGAAATCCAGTAGTTCGTCATGATGGCGTCAAAGTAGACTCGCATACTGGGGAAAAGACTGCCTCAAGATCTACCTTCTTGGGTAGTGAACGCATCATGGAGCAAGATCAGCGAGGTTATCAGAAGGGCGTGTTCGATCTTGTCCAGGAGATGTATGGGCATCGGAAAGAAGGATTTGGCATTGATTCATTTCAGGGCAGCTTTATGGTCTATGACTCGAATCAAGGCAAAGAGATTCCTATGTATGCGCAACTGTTTTATCAAACCGGCGAAGACGGCAAGCGCATGAGTGATACGCCGATCGGAGGGATTGTTAGAAATACCGTCGATGAAAGTTATTCCTCCTTCTTTACCACGGAGTCGGGCGAACAAGTGTGGGGGATTAAGCAGGGTGCGCAAGATATGAAAAGTGGTGTCTCAGTCGGAACGTTCCAAAGCACGATGACGGCAAAAACTGGTGAAGGTGGTGAAGTTCACATCAGAGAATTGGGCAAGAAGAGCGGAAAGGATGGTCAACGGGAGCTACTGTCTCACAGTGTTGTGAGCGGATTTAGTCGGCAGCACCTCAACGAAGATGTGAGCAAGGGAACATTTGCGGTCACAGATCCTAAGACTGGTGGTTCTAGGAAAGTGAATGGGTGGGTAGCGCGTGACCCTCAAACCCATCAAGTGATGGCGTACGATGTGACTGACACGGGTAAAGGGGTCATTGGAGAATTTCGAACGTCGAAGGAAGGGAAGCCGGTATATAGCGTTCGGGAATTCACGGCCTCTCCGGATGGGAAGGGGATGGTTGAAAGAACTCGTGAAGTCAATCAGGACTACTTCGTGAAGAACGGATATGTCACGAGCAATTATCGAGACCAAGAAGGGAATGTAATTTTATCAGAGGGAAGAAAAGGGACTGACCATCACGATTTCAATCGTGTCCAGTTTCACTCTGACAGCGGGTCCAATCTCTCTGTTACTCAAATGGTGTTCAAGGCTATGGGTACGGATCTGTCGAATCCTTCAAAGGTTGAGGAGGGCATTGCCTATGGCATTGAAAGTGGCAGGCTGGGGATTGACGGGCTAAACAAATTTCTCATTCTTAGGGGCCGCGGACTTGGGCAATCGCGTAGAGGTGGGGGCATAGAGGGAGGAGGGCCTGTATCTGGTGGTCATGGTCCTTCGGGGCCTGGGAGTGGCTCTCCATCTGGGCAAGGCTCACAGTTTCTTACTTCTGAGCAGAATAAGAATGAATGGATGGCTTCGTATGGGAGCATGCTTCAAAATGCTGCAGAGTTCGCTAGAATGAGCGTAAGCAGTGCGGTCTCGGCCGGGCATTTTGCTCCAAACTCACCTGAGGCCGCAAGTTATGCCGCCACGCAAGCATACGAATCGATCAAATCTCAATCCAGGGCCTTGGTGCAGGGGGACGAGGACATTTCATTCCCCTTGATGCCAAGGATTCTCGATGATCAACCCTCTCTTTTGAAATCGCCGACGAATGGAGAGGGAGCGCCTTCTGCTCGAACGCGCGGAAGTGATCGTGGTTCTTCACAATCTTCTCAGCCGTCGCCCTCGCGATCAAATGAGCCAGTCATAAAGTAAGTTGAATACAGTCATCGAATGTTGCCACCTCCTCTCGACGAAGGTAGCCACTGCAAGTCATGTAGAAGGTCGGCTCAAGTCCCTTCTGGGGAACCTCGCCTTTAAAAGGCGATCAGTACAGATAGCGATAGAGTGGGACGGAGTGAGACCGTAAGCGACGTTCGCATTGAAACGATGGGTAGATCTGTCTGTACGGGTATGTGAGATTGGGTGAGATCTGGAATCGGGAATAAAATCGGGAGTAGAAACACTCGAACCGGTGGGCTCGCACGGAACGGAACAAGACTCATCACCAACTCCCCTCACTTCGTCTCGTCCTGAACGTCTATAAAAACCTGAGAAGCCTTTATGGACAAGGGGCGACAGCAATGGTCACTCTCGCGATCCCAACCGCATCTGAGAACCTTGACACCTCCTTACGGACGGTCTAGCTTTCCCGTCACCGATCTGATTCGTGATGGATGACATGGGAGGGAAGCCATGAAATCGAAGAAGCCAGCCACATCGAAGACGACGCGCCAGAGGCCCGCCCGCCGAACTAAACCGGGTGTTTGCACACCTTCCGTGTCGGCACCTCTCCACGAGCGGATCGCCACACGAGCCTACGAACACTACGAACGACGCGTCCGTCAAGGTCCTCTTGATGACTGGCTTCAGGCTGAGCAGGAAATCCTCGGACAAGAGAAAATACGGAATGCTGACAAGCCGCATCGTGGCGGATATGCCAGTGAGGATCAAGACTGACAAATCTTCACCCAGGCAGACTCTGACAAGATCAAGGAGCTGATCGTGGTGGGGCAAACCAACCATTGAAATACCATATGTGCCCACTCGGCCCTTGCGCCTCGTGAGCGACCCACCTAAAATGCACCCTGGAAACGGACACATCACCATGCCCGTTGCCAAGCACAATGGCCAAAAGGAGACATGCTTCACGCTGCTGGAACTGGTGCTGCAGTTGCACGGCGACTTCCGAAGAAGCTTGGAGCCGATCCGGGTGACGCCGCTCCAAGCGGGGGTGATCCTCTATCTGCATCGACATCAAGATGCCGAGCTGAAAGACACGTCTGCCGCATTGGGTGTCCAGCCGCCGACTCTGGGTGTGGTCATCAACGACCTGGTCCGCAAGCGCTGGATAACCAAGCAACGCGCAATCCATGACGACCGTTCCCTGTGCCTGCGGCTCAGTCGCCAGGGCGAATCGATGGCTCGAAAAATCGTGCAGCGGGTCTCCCAACTGGAGGCCACGCTCCCCAAGCACGACCGAGTCGCGCTCGACATGAACCCGCAGGGCAGTCGTACCTAGACCCTTGCCAGGTTTGCTCGTTGGCTCCTACCAATAACGAACCTCTGCGGAGCCCCATGTCATTTATGATTCGTCCCTACCGTCGCTTTCCCGTTCAGTGCTCCGTGACCTATAACGCTGGGCCATTTCAAGGCAAAGGCATGGTCTGGAATCTCTCGTGCTCCGGTTGGCGGATCGCGGGAGACCTCCCCATGCGACCAGGGGAAACACTCTCGTTGACCGTCACCCTCACGAATGAGCAACGCATCGAAGTGCCTGAAGCGGTGGTGCGGTGGTCGAGAGGGCAGGAGTTTGCGGTTGAGAATCTCATGATCGAACCGCATACCCATGCCCGGCTTCAGCATTATGTGATGCGATTGGTGCGAGAACCACTCAACCAGTCACAGATGGAGGGTTCATGGAACGCAAAACTGTAAAACTATTGTCCTTCTTGTTGTGGACAATCCTCCTGGCAGGTGTCTCTGCAATACATAGTGAGGCCTCCACGATCACGCCCTCCGATCGAGTCGCCAGTTCAGTTCCGATTCGTGAAAAGCCGACGTCGAAGTCTACGGCCATCGGGAAGCTCGAACGTGGGAAACAGATTGAATATCTGGGTGAGGTGCCCAATTGGTACTGGGTTCGCCTTGGTGCCCAACGGAAGGGGTATGTGCACAAGGCGTGGACGCGGTTTGTTAATGTTGCTGATGCAGGGCCAACCTCTCCCGGTTTTATCGCCCCTCTTTCAACCACAAAGAAACCTCTTGAGATTCATTTCATCGATGTGGGTCAAGGCGATTCCACTCTCCTGGTCTGTCCGAACGGGAACAGAATCTTGATCGATGTGGGGTCCAGCGCACACGGCTCACGGGATGATGTACGAGCGTACCTTCTTGGGGTTCTCGACCGAGGCGAAAGGACACTGACGGCTCTTGTCGTCACGCATCCAGATCTTGATCACTACAATTTTTTGCCAGACATCCTCCGTGGTGTGACCGTTAAACAGCTATTACGAACAGGAGATGAAGAGGATTTCGACGACAAGTTTGTCTCTTGGCTGCATACGATTCCTGCGAGTCGTCAGCAGATCCTGTATGAGAAGAACTATGATAAGCAGGACAAACCGAATCCCAAGTTAGCCTGCGGCGACGCCAAGATTCATATCCTCGCGGCTGCCATTCCCACCACAAGGCGAGGAGCGAGCAACTTCATTAAGAACTCCCTGAGCACCGTGCTGATGGTGCGGTACGGGACCTTTAGGGCCATCCTAACCGGAGACGCGACGTTTGATACCGAAGACGCAATCTTGAAGCGGTACTCCTCTGACTGGTTGCAGAGCGACATCCTCAAGATGGGACATCATGGCTCTCGTTCGACCTCGACCAGTGATGAGTGGGCAACCGCTGTCCGGCCCAAAATCGCAATTGCGAGTGCGGGCTATCACAGTAAGCATGGTCATCCAAGCGGAGAAGTGGTGGAGAGACTTGCCACCTTCACGGTTGACCATGAGGCCCATCCGCTGACCTATGCTCAGGGGACGAGCCCTTATAAGTGGATCGAGCATGAGGCCTACAAGGAAGCAATCTTTTCCACGTCGGACAGCGGTAATATTGTGATTACCACCGACGGTACAAAATACGATACCAGATATGTCCCCTTTGAAGATTGATGAGAGACCTTCAGCAGCATTAGCAATGAACGATCATCGCCCCAAACGCGAAACCACGTCTATCGAAGAAGCGACCATCTCCGACCTGTGGGAGATGGTCGCTATCCTGGAAGTGCCCGAACGAAAGGGACTGTGTACCAAGCAAGACCTCTACAACATCATCACCGAGTTCCGTCGCAAGAACCCTCGTGCGCGAATTTCTGAGATGGCCTGCTCTGAGCCGTACTCGCTTACCGAGACTGAGAACAAATTGTTATTTCTGGCGCGAAGAGTGAGATTTCAGATGGGAGAAACCAGGACTGTGTATTTCGGTATTACAGACTTCTATAAGAAAAACGAAGATCTGCTCAGGCCACATGTCTTGGTTAACTAAAATTGTCCGTCATCTGAGAGACCTGATAATGGGTGATGTACTCACCGATCAGGATATTGACGACCTCTACATTCTCACCTACGATACCCCTCAAGACTAAGCTCTTGATGTTCTGTCTTCTTGCTCTGATCTAAGTGTACGATCGCGGTTATTGTCAGAAGTAATTGGAGATGGGAATGGTATGAATACTCGTTTACTTGCCATGAACATGGTCATCGTTTTCTTGTTTACTCCCGTTGGCATGGCTTTTTCAGAAACTGGTAAGTTAAGCAAGAATTGGATTGGTTCCTTCGTTGGCGCATCCATTCCAGGGCAGGAGATAAAGTCAACTCAAATCGTGACCCTTATAGGACAGTCACGCGTCGCTTCAGAAATGAAGATTGGTGATATTCTGCGTGAATTGGAGCGGGACTGTGCGGAGGGAAATGGGCTAGCAATCGTCAATGTGAGAATGGAGTCTCATCTGGGAACCTTCGGTAAGCTTGCTGCGAAGGGTACGTTAGAAACGAATGTGGGTGGGCGTGATGTCCTGATATATGGAGATTGTGTCCTCGAAGTAAGTCAGAAGTCACCGCGCTAGATATCTGCCAAAATGTTTACTCCGGACGACATTTCTTTTTCCCAGGGCCAACGCGATCTTTTTCGAGCCGATCTACTAGCCATTCCGATAATGATCTTCCTTGGGTCTGTCCTTCCCTGAAGTCTGCACGATACAACTCTTGCCCTGATTCCGCTCCGACAAAATACACCGAAGTTTCCAGCGGTGCGCCGGTCCTTTGAACTGTCGCATTCACCAGTACGGTAGCTGTGAGCCATTCGCCCGCACGAATCGAATGCGCATCACTCACTCTGTTTGCCAAGTGGAGTTGCAGTTCGTCATGAAGAATATGTCGTATATCAGGACGCGCCAGGACACAGAACTCAAGGCCAACCAATGTCTCGATCAGTGAGCGAGAGACCTCATTTCCTATCTGCGGTGTGGTTGCCTGGATCGTGCCAATTTGAATCCGTGTGCCAGTTGGCCACGCTGGCGGGTGCCCTCCCGCTGTTTGTTCCTTTATTGCGTGGTCCCTAGACGATGGTTTCGATGCTGGCCAGGGCCCTGACCATAGAACCGTTTGCCCATCAACGATTCTGCCCCTGAATGGTTCCTTCCCGTCTTTAGCCGACACGGCGTCGTATCCCACAATTGCTCGTCCATGATCCGAGAGGGGAATTGAAACGGTAGGTATCTCCCGCTTCGCATGTCCGACCTCGAGTCGACCGCTCTGAAGGGGTTTAGTAATCGTTTCTGTACTGACGCGATGCGTGATATGAGAGTGCACTTCGCCTGTTCCGGCTAACGGCTCTTGCATGATCAAACGCCGGCATCCAAAACGCATGCCCTTCTCGCCGGCATGTCCCAAACTGATTGCATACAGTAAACTGCTAATTGGGCAGTGAATGAGTCCTGGCAGTATCGCGGGTGGCCAGAACACAAACCGCCTGACCCGCTGCTCCTGAATGACTTCCTGGTCCATGAAGACTCGATAAGTCTGTTGGGCTGAGAGGGTCCATCCATCCTCTCCGGCGGAGATATTGACCGTTGGTGCGCCTTCGGCTCGCCGGCTCACTTCAATGGAGGGCGTGATGGTTTCTTGGCTAGTTTCCTGGACTAGCCCGGAACAACCAGTGAGAAAGAGCACGATCATAAGAAAGGGTATTCGTGTGGAGCTCATGGTCGAATCATCCACCCTTCACGTCGATTTTCGGCTTGAGCCTGAAGCAGATCGACGATCACCTGCGCGGTAGATTGAATCAGTCGATCGGCATTCTTGGCCTGATCCTCAATCGTACCGGCCGCTTAGATCTGTCCCGTTTCCACAGAGACGATTTCCTCATACACCTGGTAGGCGTCTCGTCCTACCAGGGTCGGCCGTATCATCACGATCACGGATGCTCCTGTCAGTCGACCGATAGAAGGACTCGGGTCTGAGTATTGATGTTGCAACTGGGTTTGTTGGAGGTTCGTGAGCTTCTGTAGTTCACCCTCTCTTACCACGAGCTCAAGTCCTGTTTCAGCAAGCGCTTTCGAGACGCGGGCATGCAACTGTTGCTGTATCGCCGTTGGTGTCTCGCGATCATGTTCCATCACAAGCCGAACACGGATCTCTTTGGGCCAGGTGGTTCTAAGGGCAGTGCGAATGCTTCCCTGCCGTGACGCCGCGGCAAGCCGGTCTCCAGTGATCGTGAGGTTCACGGACCCCCGTCCAGCATCTTTGCCTTCGACTTCAATGGAGGCATAGCCTGCCGTAGCTCGATTCAGCAGGATGCCGTTGCGTTCCATGGTATCGGCCAACCATCGGAGACGGAATCCAACTCCTTCGTTAAGGTTCTTGGCTGGAATTTCCACTCCGATCGGGTCTTTCCCAGGGAGGTGCCATAAGAAGCGTGCGTGAGCGTCCTCTATACCCTGGATCGTTTCGTACTCGCGATGATCAATGGTCTGTCCTACCCGAGTTTCCGTATCTTGATGTCCAGGGAGATCCAATCCCCCAATCCCCAAACAGTACTCCTCGATCGAATCCCAGCTTGGTCGATCCGGCCGGCCGATCGCTAGGGCTGTTCCATAGAGTGCCCCGACCGGGCAAAGGAGGGCACCGGCGACCACAGTCCCGATATTCCCCTTTGCCTCATACCGTTTCCCCTTCCACCGTTCCGCCAGATCAATCCGCTGGTGCTCCCGAACTCGCTGTCTAGCTCTGACAGTCCATCCCATCCCATCACTATGGGGTTCAACTGCGATTTGAGGTGGTTCTAAGACCTCGGTTCGCTCGACTGTCACCCGCTCAGAGAACGAATCCAGGCTGATGGGTACGAAGATTGAGGAGCACCCGACCAGGAATACGGGGAAAATTGCTCCGGCCGCTAGAGCCAAAACCCGTATCTCTTGTCTGACGACTTGCAGGTATTGGGGTGAATTCAATGGAGCAGGAAGGGCGGAGTAACTGCGGGACCGTACATTCATAAGGGATATCCGGTCCAAGAATGAACCATCAAGACTTTCTGAAATGACTTACTGGATGGGTCGGGGTTGTCTCGTATCACCTCTATAGCATAGGCGATCTATGGACATGATTCCAATTGGACATTTAGTCGCAGGCCGGGTTGTTCGTGCCTACCCAGATAAAGATGCGTATCTGGTGTGGTTGCACGAATCCAATACGTTTGCCCTCCTTCCGAAACGGTATCAGGACCATCCACTCAAGATACGCGACTCGGTCTCTGCTGCAGTTTTTAAGTATGGGGGAGAATACCCGATACTTTCTCAACGCTGCGCGCACTTTTTCAGGAAAATCGCCGAATCTGTTCTCCTGCCGGCACTTCGTGAACACGGCATCTCTGTCCATCGGGTTGCGACCGTGGAACATGCCGATTTCGTCAAAATCGCTATTAAGCATAGTGATCCGACAAAAGATCCAGTGAAGGTGTGCAAGGCCCTTATCCCGCAGTTTACCAGTCAGATTTCCCGCACCATCTGTCTCGTTCGTTACAGCCAGGATCTCGAAGCCTATATCGTCAACGCACTGTCCCCGGCTCCGGCACGAGCCATCCGGCATATCTTTGTGTACCGAGAAGAACGACGAGCTCGTGTGATCGTTGAACGCGGCACGATACGGGCTTTTCTCGGAAAGGCCGCCACGAATGTTGCGACGGCGAGCAAGTTAACCGGGATCGGTATCGAGCCGTTCGATGAGTCTGAACTAGCTGGGGGAACAACTTAAGGAGGCGTCTATGACAACAACCGCAATTACCCAGAACGGTCACGTGGGCCAGGTCCAGCCGCCTGCTGCCGTCCAGCCTGCGGGTCGAGAGAGCAACAAAGGGCAACAGCGGACTCGGGATCTGAAACAACGCATTCAGGATCGCCGCGACCGCACAAAGGCTCCGTCTTCTATTCTCATTCTTCATCGCACGACGGAAGGGAGGATTCTCTCAAACTTGCTCTTCCCCTTTGACAAAATCATTCAGCGCCTTCGTCGTGGTGCTGGTGACCAAGTGCCGATGGAAACCGTTCACGCTGTGCAGGTTCGGATTGAAAATTGGATGGAGCAATGTCGGGCCCTCCTCCAAAGTTTTGGAGTTGGGAACAATGCGTGGCAGTGGAAAGAACCTGCATCTGATATCAACGATCGAATGGAGTTGGCAGGCCGGAAGAATGCGGTGGTGATCGTGCCACGAGTGCAGGACACCACGAAGGTGGCACCTCTGATTCGAGCGCTCGATGACACCATGCTGCGGATTCGGATGGAGGCCGAAGACCTGTCGAAATACAAAGACCAGTTTCGTCTTCTCGGGGAACTGGTGGTTGGGCTGCATCAAATCATTCAGCACGGTGCCCGTGTCACGGACACAGAATACAGAATCAACGATGACCTTGGAAAGCTGTTACGGCATAGCTCTCCCGCGAAGGACGCAAGCCCATCCGCCCATAAATCATAATTTCTGAAGGAGGACCCCATGTATCGCGCAGTACTGTTGTTGCCAATCATACTCATGGCCCCTGGTTGTGTGGGTTGGGGGACCTACGATGAGTTGCATGCCAAGCACGATCATCTGTTGGATGTGAAAGAACAGTGGGAGAGCGAACAGCAGTCGCTTGAAACCCGAGTCGAAGATACGGCTCGGGCCTATCAACATGTGAGTGTGGAGCAGACCTCATTGAAGCACCAGGTCGATAGGGTCATCGACACGATGCGGAGTGCGAAGGAAGATCTTCGTATCGCCGGTGTGAAGATCGATCGGCAAGATGCAATCCTTCGCACGCAACAGGAGCACATGACTGATCTGGGCAAGAAATTTGTTTCGGTCATGAGTCAGGTGGCTACTTTGGCTGAAACCAATTCCGCGTTGGCCAATCGGATGGATCAAATTCTTGTTCGCTTGAACAAGTTCGTTCAGGCGAAGCACGCAGCGCCTGCAGAATCCTCTAAGACCAAACATGGATCCGCTCAAGCGAAGGCTGCTCTTGATAGGCCAGACGATGCTGTGGTGAAGGGAGACGACAAGAGCGACAAGAGCAAGGTCGCTCCCGCAGATTCCATGCAGGCTTTTGTGCCCGGCGTCCAACTCCCTGGTAGTGCTGCCTACTCACTAATGAACCCAGTCGTTCCAGGAGTGGGACCTTCGGTAGGCTCGGTCGCTTCAACACCACAAGATCTGCCTCAAACTGAGGCGCGTACTGTTCCTTCGCTAGAGAAACAGCATGTTCCTGAGGTCGCGAGTGTACCGGTCGTTCCAGCGGTAAAGCCGGCTGTTATTGAGGCAAAAAAGAGTTTCATTGCTGAATGGATACAAAAGCTTCGTCCAACTGTGGTGAAGGCTCCGGTAGCGCCCAAGCCCAGTGCAATGACTTCAGGAGGTGGGCAGAAGGCTTCGGATGTGGCTGAGAAGTCGAATGGGGAGGCGTTCGCTGCGCCCATGCCATCCAATTCACTCACAATTAGCACTCACCGTGGAGTGCCTGCGACTGGCCCTATGCCAGGGGCGCCGTCTTCGGATGCTCCTGCAGTGAAGCCATGAGGTCATGATGAAGGTGCTGACAATTCCGTATTTCCCCTTTCGTCAATATGAACCGATCGATGCCTTAACAGAGTTCCAAACGGTAGGGCTGGCCTCTTGGCGAGATTGGTGGGCCAAGTACTTCGATATTGTTGGTGGGCGCGCTCGGGTCTATGAACGTCCGACCATGAGTGCCATCCAGGACGCTACCTCTCGGATGAAACAGGAGGCTAAGGATCTGGGTGCCGATGCCATCATCGGGTATTCGATTTCCGTGTTTCCGTTGAATTCAAAGGGGATGGGCATGTCTCAGGTTCTCGTCTGCGGAACGGCCGTACGATTCGTATCCATGCCGGCGTCGAAAGTGGCTTCGCGCACCACTCGACCGGGTGAGGAGCCGACTGAACAGACAATTGCCGAACACTCGGTTCCGGGCGAGGTGTTTCCAGGTTTTTCAGATCTGGATATCCAAGTGCCATCTCTCGACGGTGTCAGTAGGTCGTCCTCGATTGTGAAGTAAGAAATGTCATGATGCATGTGTTGATTGCCCTCTCGATGATCCTGTTCTGTGCGTTGGCATTGCCCGCGGCACCGGTTGAGGCGAACCATTGTGCGGCGATGCCCGACGCGTATCAGCAGGCAAATTGCGAGATCGGCCATCAGAAGGCTAGTGGAATTGTCGGTGGGGGAATCATTGCTCCTCATATGGGCAATGTTCCTCAATATTCAGGATCGCCTGGGTGTGTGACGGCCGGGTGTTCCGGCGCATCACAAGAGGGATATTTTACTGACACCGGTGATACGTCGGCTCTCAATTCTGCGGGCGGCTCAGCGGCTGGCACAGATCCTCGTTATGGGGAGATGATGACCACACAGACAGACAAAACTGGCTACAATCTTTCAACGAGCGCTCCAGTGACTACAGCTGAAGCTAATGCGGCGGGATATACAGGGTCGACGGGCGTGGGAAGTACCTGTATTGATGTTCAGACCTGTACTAGTTGGACGGCTGGGACGCCAGCAATACAGCAGTGCACGGCTTCTGGGTCGGCCGTTGCGAATTGTCATATTGGGGTCACGACGACTGCCCGGACATTGAATTTCACATTGACAATGCCATCGCCACTTCCGATTGTTGGGTGGTCGTCTCCGCATAGTGTGTTTGTTCATCTTCAAAGTTTAGGTGGTAGAAATTACCAGGCCTTAATTGGACGTGGTCATGGCTCCGTATGGAGCTGGTACACGCTCTATACCTTTACCGCTCCTGATCCTGGTCTTGCTCCGGACGAGATCGTCGTACAGAGCAGTGTGTCTGTGAATATCACTGTCCAGGGAGACGGAGGGCCTGGGTGCGGGACGTGGACAGGCGATGTGCCCGTGGGGGCTTTATGGGAAGTGCTGGCGTGTTCTGCGAGTGGTGACCAATCTGGTTGGGCGAGATTGAACAGCGGTTTCGGATTTTATGATATTCGAAAAGATGTCATTGATGATGGGTGTGGAGGGCTTCGCGCGAGCGGATGGTTACTCCAGACATCCGTCTGTAATGATAACGTGCCGCGTCAGGTGACCACGGATACCGGCAAAGTGCTCACGCTTCCCCCACCAACGATATTCCCTTTGAATAATTGTTGGGATCGGGATGAGCAGTGGGGTTATCAAGGCACTGCTCCTGATACCTGTGCTCCGCTGTTGAGCCAGGGATGTAGTCAGATTGCTTCTGTGTGTACCGTTCCTCTTCCTGGGGGCTGTGATACCTATCAGAACACCTTCTCATGTCCATCTGATTCAGTCTGTGCTTCCTATACGACCGTGCAACAGTGTACCGATTGTGGGTCTCCCGGGAGTCCTGTTCCGTTCTGTGTTGACAAGACTACTCCTCCCAATACCAATCTGGCTTTAGCCGCGACCTGGCTACAAATCGCGAAGGATATTGAGGATGATTGGGATCCTGCGAATCTCAGGATTTTTACAGGTCAACGCCGCACGTGTGATTATGACACAGCGGGGCAAATCATTGTGAATTGTTGTGATACGGATCCGTCTAAATTATTTGGAACCTGTTCGCAAGAGGAAATTGATCTGGCCTACGATCGCCAGAATCGGAAGGCCCACTTTGTCGGGACGCATTGTGTGACGCAAGTGTTTGGCATGTGTATTCGCAAGGAGGAAGTCTATTGTTCCTTCCGGACCGAGCTGGCTCGGTTAATTCACGATCAGGGACGTCCTCAGATCGGCAAGTCGTGGGGGACTGCTGACACGCCGGATTGCACCGGGTTCACAGTCCCGGAATTCACCAGCCTGAATTTTGCCGCGATGGATTTTAGTGAATGGTATCGCAATGTGAGTGCCAGCATTGATCCAGTGGCGATTACGAATCAGATGACTACGAAGATCTGTGCGTATACGGGAACTTGTCCTTGACGTCAACGAGGAGCAAGTCACACCTATAGGATGATCATGAAAAAGCATGTGGTTGGGTGTGTCTTATTGGTTGTGACATGGGTGCCTTCAATGTCAGTCGCCGCTCCTGAGCAGTCTCCCCATTTGGTAAATCCTTTTTGGTACGTGAACCATCCGTGTGTGTATCACGCGGCTACTCGATACAGACTCACGCCGCGTATTCTCGAAGCCATTGTCCACGTTGAGTCGAAGGGGAATCCGTATGCTGTCTCCGTCAATGAAAAAGGGGAAGGACATACCCAGGGACCATTGACCTATACCGAAGCAAAAGCCGTGGTTCAGAAGTTGTGGAAGGAAGGCAAGAATTTTGATGTTGGTCTGACTGAGATTAATTCGATCCATATGAAGACCTATCGTCTCGACCCTGTCCTGCTTTTGGACCCATGCACAAATCTCTACTGGGGGGCCTTTATCCTTCGCCAAAAGGTCAATCAATTTGGCGAGGGATGGGTTGCCGTTGGACGGTACAACGGAAGTCGTAATGTGGTGGGCTATAGCTGGAAGATCTTTGAGGCGCTGAAAGTCCTCGACCAAGTTGTCCATGGCAAGCGATAGGGAAGGGTCACGAGGAGGCAGGAATGGGAGACTCTGACGTTGTATCCCTGACCGTTCCCGGCGACTTGCCCCCTGTAGAGGTTCCTCGCCGTCTTGATTCTTTCGAGCATTACGCCGTGGATGTTGTAGTCGGGAAGGAGCGCCGTGTGATTGAGGGGCTGCGCCGTCTGGGCTATCTCGAGGTGACGTCTCCGATTGCTGGTTATGTTCAGTTTTCTGCTAAGGACATCAATCGCGACACTATTCAGCAAATCCCGAATGTCCGACAGCTCATGGCATTGGGGCACGAGTCTCTCTCTGTCCCATCGAGTGAACAATCGGGTACAGAATCGTTCAAAGAAGGGGATCTTGTCCGAATCCGATGTGGCACGTACAAGAAATTGTCAGGAATTCTCCTTGCCTGGAAAGATCAAGCCGGAGTGGTTGACACTATTATCTTCGGCCGCTCCATCCGGGTGCCTGTTGATCATGATGAGATTGAGTCCATTCCTTTACCGGAAGCCTGGAAGTAGTCATGTGTAATCTTCATCAGTGGATCCCTCGATGGTGGGGTAAAGCCCATCCTCCCGTCGTTCAGCCTGTCCGGACGCAGATCAATATCGATCTCGATACGATCGCGAGGAACATTTGGCTTCCCTACAACATCGACTTTATTCAGGAGTCGGGCGATCTCAGCGAAAAGCCCGTCGAGCTCGATCCTGCGGCGATCGATGATCCTGAAATCATCAAAGAGATTCGATTGAGCAAAGAAATCGAACAGGCTCAGTTACAGGCCGAGCAGCCCACAGTGCCTTCAACTCCCTCCCTCCCTCCCAAGCCGAATGTGGTTATGCAGCTTGTTGAGTCGATCGATGTTCGACCGAAACTGAATCTTCCTGTTCAGGCCGAAGGATCATCTGAAATCATTCGGGAACTGATTCTCCCAAACGAGAACATTCTTCGGACGCAAGGGGTGCTCACGCAAACGCTGGAACTAGCGAGGGTCATCGAGCAGAAAGGGACTTGTCCGTCGATTGTGACGATTGCTCCAGAAAAGGATTCGGAGTATGCCGATCTATGGGCCATTCGTAACACGCTGGCCCAGGTGTCCATGGCGAATCACACCCTACGTGTCTCACAGATTGCGTTGCGCCTTGTACGGGAGCAGTACCGAGATCACCAGCTCCTGGTGCCGAAGGTGCTGATTACTGCGTTGGGCCATGATCTTGGCAAGATCCCCGATTTCCGCGCTGCCGGCATCTATTCCATGGGAGACCATCCCATGATGTCTGCGGTGAAGTTGCAGGAAATATTCAAGGGGACGGATCTCCCTTGGTTCCATGAGGTGATTGAGGCGATCAAATCACATCATCGCACGAGCAAAGAGCCGCTCGATGTGTTGTTGAAGCGAGCGGACGGGGAAGCTCGACAATATGAGTTGGCCGCCACCAAGGGGAATTTGGTTGTGAAGCCATGGGATGAGTGGTGCACGGTTCCGGAGATTCTGCAGCTCATTGAACCTCGGATCAACCTCCTCGGTCGCGGGAACAAATGGGCCGCCTTGGCCATGAAAGATATCGTCTACGTGGTGCCGGAAGTGCTGCTCGAAGCTGCTCGTCATCTCAGCGAATCGAAGGGGGTGGTGGACATCACCTTGATTCGTCAGTCTGATTATGAAGGGGCATTGCGAAAGATGGTGGCCCAGTTCCGGGACGCGCATCTTTTGGCGCTGGATGTGGGTGATGGTTTCTATGGGAGAAAGTTTGCCATTCAGACTCCCAAAACAGGCGGAGTCCGTCGATCGTATCTGGTCCCGATTAAGATTGGCGCCTTTTCGGTGTCTCCCGGTGAGCTCGAGGCGCGCAAGCGCGGCGTGCTCAAGACTGTGAGTGATGTGCGACTCGAGAGTGCGTAGGAGGGGGTGTGGAGGATCTGCTGTTCTGGATCAACCCGTTGGCCTACATTACCGAAGAACAGTATTTGGCTTGGTGGACTTGGGTCTCCCATCTCGTATTGAAGGGGCTTCCGCTTCATCTGATGACCCTGTCGGCTCTAGGCGCAACCTTCTGGTTCGGTGCGTATAAGCTGCGCGCCGGCATCGGACTGTTTTGCTTTCTCATCACCATCCTCTGCGCGTACGTTCACCCTTTCATGCGACTCTTGAATTTAGGTGAATGATGGAACGTGGAGCCCGACCTGGCCCACTGTTTTCTGAGGGCAGTCCCCGTAGTCAACCGCGCAGCTTGATTACGGCGATCAGCGAGATTCAGGAACTGGCGATCGTTGAGAAGATGGGTAGGAGCCTTCCCGAGCAGATCATGCTGCTGGATCGAAGCTTCGCCTATGCCGAGGTTGGTGTCTACGGCGTGGCTCTCGATGCCTTGTTCAGCGTCATTGGGATTCCGCTCAGCATTGCCGTCTGCTGGAATCTGATGCCGATCTTTGGGTCGTGGACACCCGGGCTGTTTGATAAATGCATTGCCTTGTTTATCGGTGTCGGGTACGGCATCGTCTTTAACGTGATGATTGGACGGACCCTTGGCGGGTGTTACTACGGCAAGGTTTGTAAGCGATCGATCGATCTTATTTACGAAACGATGATCTATTGCAACGTGTTCAAGATCCTGATTCTCTTTCTGGCCTTTCACGGGATCCGGAACGTTCTCACTCCGGAATTTGCGCATAACATCTTCGATACACTCTGGCCGGCGTTCCGACCATTCATGTCTACCGACTCGGCCGTTGTGTTTCAGGACTGGATGGTCAATATGCGTGAAGTGATGATCGTGTCGAGCTGGTGGGCTCTGGCAATGACACTGCTCTCTCTCCTGGTGCCCTACTTCTACTTCCAACGTGGCGAGAAACGCGCCGCGGAGGAACACCGTCTCAACGTGCTCTACGACGGCTACTAGCTCTTTTCTTCATTTGAATCTTCCGAGCTGCGGGCGAGGGTAGTCTGCTGTCCCAAGATTGGATTCAGACGTGAAACGGAGGAGCCCCCCCTTAGGAGGGCTCCTCGTCGAAGAGTGTTAGACGCCGCTCTTCTTGGCTTGTGTGATGAGGGTTTTGATATTGAACCCTCCCATGGAATGGATCATTTCGGCTGATGGAACCGTGTCGTCATCTGGCCGGCGCTTGCTTGGTTGTCCCTGGACGTGATCGGCTTGTTGCTTGTTGGCAAGGTGTTTCTGAAGTCCGATAAACAATAATCGCTTCAGCGTCGTGGG
>CBDDRH010000049.1:0-8738 GCA_965233025.1 uncultured bacterium | reverse complement strand
GGCATCGTAGGTTTTCACAGTAATCGTCGATGTTTCAGCATTCTCATACCCAACACCGGCTGCCACAACCGTCCGAGGACTCACAGGCGCGAGAGGCGACAGATCTGCAGTCCACGCTGTCAGCGGAAGGCCAGGACCGATAATCGTACACGCGATCAACGTTGCGTAGAACCACTCCTTCGTTTCACCTACCGTTTGAATCAGCCGCCGGTTGATCGTCATATGCGGTCCCCCCTCGCTTGGCTGGAGTCTCGCACTGACGGTCTACGGCGTAAATTCCCCACTGTGGGGAGAAAACCCTTCGAAAGAGGGGGTACGATCCATAGCACGCGAAACAGGCTGGATGGTGAGAAGGGCCTGACGGCCGAGGGTTCGAGGTCAAAAATTTGAGTTTTTTGGAACCTCAAAATTCGTATTGCGATGAGGAAAAACCTTATTTGTGAACGATTTGCCGACTCGGAGTACTCGAACTCTCGTAAGACCCCTCAAGCGGGACCTTGCCGAAAACGGCATAGCGATACCGAGCCACAAACCAATACAGTAGATGGCCGAAGGGCTTAACCAGTGGAAGGCTCAAGACCACTGAGAGGACCCGCCCACCCTTAAGGCCAGGGAGAAGTGCCAAAAAGGCATCGAGCCCGCGAGCAACCTCCCCGTCAGGACGGACCAAGAATGCGGCATTGGGACGGCCTGGCTGGTAACTCTCCCCCAAAGCTTGCTTGGCCTCTTCGCTCTGATACGGAACCATCCGTACTGGGGTGGCATCCGCATGAGTCTCCAGTCGCTCAAGACCCTTCTTAGCAGTGACACAGAGACGGCATTGACCGTCGTAGACCAGAAGACAGGCCTGAGAGGCTCTGTCGGGCGGACCTTCCATTGTCGTAATCCCTCACGATCTCCCATGCACCACTTAGCATCCTACATCGCCTGCGGGAAAATTTAGTCGCGCGCCAGGCGGGATGAACGGGACGGACAAGAAGAAGCGGAAATCCAATGTGTTCGCGTCACGCCTTTCTCGCGTGTCTCGCATTTCGCGCGCCACGAACCGTGGCGCTGGCGGACTTTTTCAGCATCCTGCAGTTGCTGTGCACAGGAAACAGAAGGTATCATCCCCTGCATGCGACACACTTGGGTACTTATCGGCCTGCTCGCGGGGCTCTGCCTGATCGGAGCCAATACCATTCAGCTCATGCCCCCTGCCACAGAGGCAGGCCGAATTGGATGGATGCTCTATCTCCTCGCTTTTCCTATCGCGCTCGCGGGTCTCGTTCGGATCGGATGGACTTGGACCGCCATGGCCTGCGTCATCTATGGAACGGTGGGATTAGCCTTAGACCTTGCCACCGTCACGAGCATCCTCGGCGGGCAAGGTGAAATCGGCGCCCTGTTCCTCTTCAGTGCGACGAGCGGGATCGTGAACTTCTTATTGACCCTGTTCGGCGGGCACGCGTTTTTTCATTCGTTCCAGGGAGCCGAGCTTCCAGTATCCCGCCCTCCCAGTCCTCCGTCCCCTTCTTCATCCGCAAGACCTTGATCTGTTCGAATCCGGCATCCGTCAGCCAGGCCTTAGTCTCGGCTGTCTTATAGGTATTGCCACGCTCGGTAAACAACAGCATCGAAACTGCGAAGAGACTCGCCTCTTCGGGAAATAAGCCATCCCGGTCGTAAAGAAACGCGTCTTGAATCAGTAGTCGGCCTCCGGGATTCAATGCTGCCGCTGCACGCCGAAATACCGCCTGATTCTCCTGCGGCGAATAGATGTGGAGCACGTTCGAATACCAGATCACATCGTAGCCGTCGGGGATGTCCTCCGTCATCACATCCAACGGCAGATAGGAGAGGCGCGTTCCAGCCTTGTGGCTTGAGGCAATCTCCTTCGCCACGTCGAGGGCTGCCGGACGGTCGCACACCGTGGCTCGGAGCCCAGAATTCTTTGCGAGGAAAGCCATGGCATAGGTGCCGGGGCCGCCTCCAAGATCGAGCAAGGTTCGCGCCCCACGCAAATTGATCTGCGCCGCAATCTTCGGGGCCGTCTCCAAGGTGCGGTGATGCATGGCCCATGTGAACCGACGACGATGGTCCGGCTCATCCGGCTCGTCGTGATCGAGCGGCAATCCACTTTTCACAGATTCCAGCAGACGTCCCCAATCAGCCCAATGGCTTATGATCAGCCGGAGATAATCCCCCCGATAGGCCGGATGGTGTGCGTTCAACGCCGTGGCGCCCAACCGGCTGTTCCTGTAGGTCTCACCCTGTTTCTTCAGCAGACCGGCCATCGCGAGATTCCGGCAGAGAATGGCCAACCCCCGCTCACTCAGCTTCATCTCACGAGCCAGATCAGGAATCGTCCATGTGTCAGTCCCGACTGCCGTAAAAATGTTCAACTCAATAGCGGCGATCAGGACCCTCGGCAACCGGTATGTCGTAATCGCATCGCGAAAATCATCGAAGGTTGCGATTCGCCTGTTCACCTAGGAGCCTGTCTGAGTAATCCTTCGTTGCGAGGCGAAGGAGAAGCTGGTAGATGAGCGGCGCAAGGCTCGAAAAAACCGGAGGCGTATTCGCTGGAATACGGTGAGGATTTTTTCGGGCCGAGAACGACGCAGATACCGGCAGATCGTTTGCCGCAGTAGAATGGCATTACTCAGATAGACTCCTACACCACACCGATTGTCCGCACGCACCAGCGCATCAAATCCTGCACGGCTGGAGGATTCGCCGCATCCACCGCCCGCTCGAAGCGCACGGCCACGTATGCATCGTTGATCTCGGTCTGCTCGGAAAATCCTGATTTCAACAGCAGCGCACGATACTTTGACACAGCCGGTTGGATGAAGTACTTGGCCTGCTTCGCAATCTCGTCCGTGCCAAGATCTTCCGGTGTCCCATCGGACAGCAGGGTCATCACATCTTCAATCGCGACACCATACTGGCAGAACAGTTGTCCCTCTGGCGTGAGCTCCAGCATCCATCCATCGGAGCCAAGATCCATCGTCAATGGGCCGCCGGGCTCCAATTCGAACAACTGTGGAAATGCCGGGGTCAGAGAAGTTTTGAGAGCGGTCCACGCAGGCGAGTCTTCATCACTCATACGTCCCTCTTTTAATTGAGCGGCTCACCATCCTGCCTTACGAGTCTGGCACGCAGAGCCGTCAAGCGTTGTGTATTCTCTTCAAGTTTCGGGAGGTGATATTTGCGATCCATATGCACCACGAGTTCGAGGAGATCCGCCGCCTCACGCAGCTTGCCGGTCTCCTCATAACACTGGGCCAGCGCATAACGAGCGCCGCCTGTCCTCAGCTCATCGTGTGCTCGCTCGGCAATGGACTGGCTGGTTTGGAAACAGGCAATGGCATCGTCATAGCGCTGCTGCAGCAAAAACGTTCGGCCGATCATCCGCCAGGCATCGGCCACCCCACCCTCGTTTCCCAATCGCCTCATCAAGACAAGCGACTGTTCATAGTACCCAATCGCCTGCTCGTACGCTTTTGTTTCCCGTGCGACCAGACCAAGATCTGAAAATAGCACCGCCTTGCCGGCGTCATCCTGAGTTTTGCACATCAGATCCAGCGCTTCGAGGTAGTACGCTTTTGCGCGATCCCATTCGCCCGCATCGGCTCTGAGATTACCTAAATTGCCCAGCGTCGTTCCGATCCCCTTCTCATCCCCGAGAATCTTCTGGAGTTCCAATACTTCTTGATAGTAGGTCTGCGCCGACTCCCGACGTCCACTCACCGCGCAAATGTTCCCGAGATTTCCCAACGTGGCGGCCAACGCCCGCTGATCTCCGGTCAGCCGGTCGCATTCCAACGCCTTCGCATAGCAGGTATAGGCATCGCTATAGAGCCCGCGTGAAAAATGCTCGTTTCCCTGGCGGTTGAGTTCTTCGGAAAGTCCGTTACGTAGTGTCATGACGATGATTGGAGCACCCGTTCAACCGTCTGCTTGGCGTCGGTGAAGATCGAGATGCCATCGCCGACCAGCAGGCTATCGAAATTGTACTTGAGAAGACGACGCAGTCCCTCGCGGGCCTTCCCCGCATCGGCATATTTTTCAGAGGGCAGCAAACTGACGGAGCCGGGAGGCTTCCCGATCAATGCATCGCCGACGATCAGCACACCCTTCCCCTGCTGGATGAACAAGGCCGATTCGCCTGGAGACTTCTGGTCTTTCAACTGAATCACCCAGATCCCGCCCGTGAGCAACTCCCCGTCTTTGAACGTTTTGGTCGGCGTGAGATCCATCTGCGGCGCATCGGCCTCCGGCACGTGCAACTGGCAGCGAAACTCACCGTGGTACTTCACCGCTTCCCGCACATGGTCACGATTCGTCACGATGATGTAATCGACGGGTCCGTTGCGGAGGATCACCGAACTCGCTTCGCCTGTCATCGGTGGAGGATCGATGAGAATCTTGTGTTCCCCGACCGTCAGAAACAGCCCGTTGAAATCGAGATGCTTCTCCTCGGAGAACCAGGACCATTGCCAGATACCGGGAAGCAAGTTTTTCATGATATCACCGCGCGACATGCGGGACTTGCGAGAGATGCGAGACTCGTCGGGACATTCTTAATCGTCTTGTATCTGTTCGCTTTTCACGCCTTTCGCGCGCCTCCCGCTTGTTGCGCTGGCTTATAGAGCGGCAATGGCATCTTTGACGGTTTTCGTCACCTTCGCCAGGATGCCGGCTTCGTTAGGCAAATCGATGATGTCATCTTCTGAAACCGTAATGAATTTTCGATTCGGCCCTTTCGTAAGAGAAATCAAGAACATGCTGTTCGAAGGTGTGACAGGGATGACCACCTGCACAGCGGCATCAGTCCCCTTCACCACTTCCAAAAACTTCTGTTTCCCCTCTTCCATCTCATCCATCGTCTTCTTCCCTCTCCCTCTCCGCGGAAGTCGGTCGGTTTCCAAGGGGGAAGGCGGGGTCTTTCCGAATGCGCGCATCGAGCGACCACCGTTTCATCGTGGGGGCTCTGCGAGCAGGGAGAGGCCCCGCCTTCCCCCCTCCTACATCTTACTGTTTCCAGCCGCCAACAATTTTTCGACTTCCGCGACAATCACCTCTTCGCCGGCCATATCCATATCCCCGACTCGCTGCCACCGGATCACACCCAGCTGATCGATCACATAGACGTTGGGAATAAACTTCCCTCCGCCGTACAGCTTGTCCGTCACCTTGTTCGGATCCAGCAGATAGGGATACGTGACCTTCACCGGAAAGGCGGACAAGAACTCGCCGACACTCTTCTTGGAGTCGCCGGAAGAATTGACGCCGAGCACAGCCACCGCTTTCCCTTTCGTCATCTCAGAAACTTTTTGGAGCGCCGTCCCCTGCATCATACAAGGTTCACAAATATGAAACAGTCCGAGTACCACGACCTTCCCCTTATAGGTATCCAGCCCCAAGGTCTCACCGGTGATCGCCGTCAACGCAAATGAAGGCGCCTTCTCACCCACCTTGAACAACCCTGCGGCAAGAACCAGGTGGGCTGCAAAAATGGGAACCAGTACCGCGCCGAGAACGAGGATCATCCGTTTCATCGCAGCCTCCATTTCTTGAGAAGTGCTGAGTTCTGAGTGCTGGGTGCTGAGGCGAAGCGAAGAAACAATTGACCCCACTCAGGACTCAGCACTTCTCAGCGTCGCTATCCTACCACGCAGATTTTTTCATGGGCAATGGCGCAGCCCGGCTCAGGCAACAGCCACAATGTCAGATCCCGCAGGCTGCTCAAAAAGTTCGTTCAGCGAGGCCGCAGGGAGTTCGGCGACTGAGGCGTACCCTCGGGGTACGTCGCAAGGAGACGGACGACTGAGAACGAAGCTGGCGGACTTTTTCAGCAGCCTGCTAGAGGGAGGGTTCGAAGAGGCCAAGCTGCAACTCCTCAGCACGGGTCAATGGAATGGGGTAACGTTCGGTGAAGCAGGCGTTACAGTACTGGTCAGGTCTACCAGGGGCGGCGTTCAGCATGCCATCGAGACTCAAATAGGCGAGGCTATCCGCCGTGATGTACTTCCGAATCTCTTCAGTCGAGTGGCTGGAAGCGATGAGTTCCTTCCTGGTGGGCGTGTCGATGCCGTAGAAGCAGGGCGAGACGATCGGTGGTGAACTGATGCGCATATGCACTTCTTTGGCCCCGGCATTGCGAAGCATCTTCACGATTTTACGGCTCGTCGTGCCCCGCACCAGCGAATCATCGACCACGACGACCCTCTTTCCCTCCAGCACCTCCGGAACAGCATTGAGCTTGACCTTGACACCGAAGTGGCGGATCGATTGCTCCGGTTCAATGAAGGTGCGCCCGACATAGTGATTTCGAATCAGGCCGAGTTCAAACGGAATCCCCGCCCCCTCGGCATAGCCGAGTGAAGCAGGCACCCCGGAGTCCGGTACGGGAATGACGATGTCCGCCGGGACCGGGGATTCCTTCGCCAGTTGCCTGCCCAAAGCTTTGCGTGTGGCATACACCGCGTTCGCGCCGAAGATCTTGCTGTCCGGCCTGGCAAAATACACATATTCAAAGACGCACATGGCAGGACTGACCGGGGCAAACGGCTTATAACTCGTCACTCCCTTGTCGTTCAGTACGACCAACTCGCCGGGCTCGATCTCGCGGACAACTTCAGCTCCAAGCAGATCGAATGCGCAGGTTTCCGACGCCACAATGTACGTGTCGCCCAGCCGGCCGAGGCAGAGAGGCCTGAACCCGTGAGGGTCACGAACCGCGATGATCCCCTCGTCCGTCTGCAAGACAACAGAAAATGCCCCACGAACTTGAGTCAACGCATCGATGATGCGGGCCAACAACGTATCGGCCCGCGAATGCGCAATCAAATGAATGATCACTTCGCTGTCAGAAGTCGATTGAAAGATCGCGCCGTACGCTTCGAGTTCGTGACGCAACACTTGAGCGTTGATGAGATTGCCGTTATGGGCGAGCGCCAGATTTCCAAAGGCAAAGTTGACAGAGAGCGGCTGAACGTTTTTGAGATCGTTGCCTCCGGCGGTGGAGTAACGATTGTGACCGATCGCCATCGAGCCGATTAATTGACTGAGCGCATGGGGATTATAGATATCCGCGACGAGCCCCTTCCCTTTATGGACATACACCTGCACGCCATCGCCCGAGACGATGCCGGACGCTTCCTGTCCGCGATGCTGCAGCGCATACAATCCAAGATATGTGAGGTTGGCCGCTTCCTTGTGGCCGTATATACCGAAGACGGCACATTCGTCGTGAAACTTGTCGGGGCTGATCATGGGTAAGGGGTGAGGGGTGAGGGGTGAGGCGATTGGAGGGAATTGTTGGTTCTGACTCATGACACCTTACCCCTCACGCCTGATTCAGTGTTCGTCCAATCGAGAAGGCCCACCGGTCGTGAAGTTGATCGACGGAGAGGTCGATGCGGCAGCCTTCACCCCATTGCCCCTGCTCCACATCGATGACAAAACGGTCGCCTCCCACCACCCCGATCTTCATCGCTGGAATACCCGAATCCCAAGCGCGATTCAAGACCAGGTCGACCATCTCCGGCTTCACCGATAAAACCACCCGTGATTGACTTTCACCGAACAAGAGAGCATCCAGCCGCAATGCATCAAGGGGTAACTTTACCACAGCCCCTCGCCTGGCGTCCGGTGCAGAAATACAACACTCAGCCAATGCGACAGACAGCCCGCCGTCTGAGCAATCGTGGGCGGATTGCACAACTCCCTCACGGATCACATTCAATATGAAGTCATGGAGCGCCTTCTCAGTCTCCAAACTCAGGAGCGGCGGCGATCCCTGCTCCCGGTGATGGAGGACTTTCAGATATTCACTGCCGCCCAGGTCCTCCCGCGTCTTGCCCAGAAGAAGAATCGCATCGCCGTCCTGCTTGAACCACTGTGTCATCGTCTTATCGGCCGCATCGATCAAACCCACCATCCCCAACATCGGCGTGGGATAAATCGAGAGGCCGTTGGTCTCATTGTAGAAGCTCACATTGCCGCTGACGATAGGAACTTTAAAATATTCACAGGCATCCTTCATCCCCTCGATCGCCAACACAAACTGCCACATGATCTCGGGCCGCTCGGGGTTCCCGAAGTTCAGACAGTCCGTGAGCCCGATCGGCTCCGCGCCGGAGCAGACCAGATTCCTCGCCGCCTCAGCCACAGCGAGACGAGCCCCTTCGTACGGGTGCAACAGGCAATAGCGGCTATTACAATCCACCGTCATCGCAATGGCTTTATTCGTTCCCTTGATCCGAACCACCGCCGCATCGGAGCCAGGCCGGATCATCGTGTTCGTCTGCACCATGTGGTCATACTGCTCATAGGCCCAGCGCTTGCTCGCAATCGTCGGCGACTCAAGCAGCGAGAGCAGCGCCGCATTCGCATCCTTCACATCAGGCAATGCATCATAATTCAGATTGGTCAGCATATCCTGGTAACCAGGTGGCGAATAGGGCCGCTCATAGCGGGGCCCGTCATCGGCGAGCGACTTTGCCGGAATCTCCGCCACAACCTTGCCCTGGTCCTTTACTCGGAGAATCCCGTCACCCGTGACTCGCCCCACTACCGCCACATTGAGATCCCATTTCTTGCAGATTTTGATGCATTCTTCTTCCTTGCCCGCCTGCGCCACCATCAACATGCGTTCCTGGGATTCCGACAACATCAATTCATAGGGCGTCATGCCCGGCTCACGTCGAGGCACATCGGTCAGGTCCAGGTCGATTCCATTGCCGGCA
>CBDDRH010000048.1:0-10282 GCA_965233025.1 uncultured bacterium | reverse complement strand
CTCGTTCGATGCGCGCAGTAAAGGGCAACCTTGGCCACTCCCGCTAAAAATGATGGAGGGGGAGTAGAAGGTACTCGTTCGACGCGCGCAATCGAGGATCAGCCAGACCACCTCTGGAAGAAATATGGAATGGGGAAAAGCGCGCAGTGAAGGACAGTCTCCGGCAGCTCCCTTAGGCGAGAAGATATGATGACGCAGAAAAGGAAACAAGAGGCCCTTGCCCGGACTGATGGCATATTAGTCGAAGTTTTGCCCTGTTCGGGAAAGCGGTATCGAACAGAGTGGTAGATAAACATGAGACATTTCAGTAGACTTGCTCGCAGTGGGTTACTGAGGTTGCAGGACAAAGGGCGTACGGTGAAATTCACCAAATACTTCGAGTTTATTCGCCAGCGGCCTGACCGTACGCCTTTTTTGACAGGAGATTCAAACCATGACGATCAAGTATTTTCAGGACACCGACACGCTCCACATAGAATTTAAAGTGGCAGAAGTGGCAGAGACCAGGGACCTTGATGAGAACACACAACTCGATATCGACAAGGATGGGAATATCTGCGCCATGACCATTGAACATGCGCATGATCGAGCAGATATTCCACATTTTTCTTTCGAGCAGATTGCAGCCTGACACAGGCAGGCCGTGGGTGAGAAAACGAGGGACATGCTGAGATGGCCGGAAATAACGGACACCTCGTTGCTTGACTTGACACTCACTATTCCCTTGAGCAATCGCATGGTACGCTGTTCATAGTTGCAATCGGGATAAAAAGCCATGCACGACCTCACAATCCATCGATCGGACTCCCCTCGGAAGGTCATGGGGCTGTGGCCACGGCTCCTGATCGGGGCGATCGGAACTGGAATAGTGTGGGGCGGACTACCTGCCTACGCGAGCGAATCGCAGACACTGTGGGAATGTTCGAATTATACCGGCGACGCCCACACCCGTTGTGTGGAAGCTTTCGCGCAAATGCAGCAGGACCAGATTGCCGAACTCCAAGGTAAAGTACAAGCTCAACAAGAAACGATCAATAGTCTCAAAGCTCAGGCCGACCGCCAGGCCTCTGCGAATGCCGATCTGCAACGGCAATTGGCACGACCTCCCGCGGTCGTGCAAGCAGTTCCTCCTTTCTACACGTATCCCCCTGTAGGGCTAGGGCTCAGTCTCAACTTCGGGAGTCCTGGGATTTATGGAGATCCATTTTACTATCCTCCGTTCGCGTTTGGCCCGCCCTTCTATGGACTACGCTACCGGAGCTACTACGGTTGGTAGCAAGATCGAACAGCCGTCGGTTCGTCCGCTTTATGCCCAGACACAATTGTCTTGATCCACAACGCAACATCGCATACCCTCGACGGATCTGAGCTTTACAGCAACAGCCCCGTTGCGGCCACACATAATAAAGAAAGGACAGCTCATGCGCTTCGTTGTCTCCTGTTTTGTGACCGTGCTCTGCCTTGGGACCACGGCGGCCTTCGCGGCAGCCCCAGAGCCCACGACCGATGAACAAAAAACCCTCTATGCCTTGGGATTAGCCATCAGCCAATCGCTAGGGGGCTTCAGCCTGAGCGAGTCTGAACTTGATCTCGTGAAGTCCGGCCTCACCGATGGAGTCCTCAAAAAGACCCCCAAGGCAGACCTCCAGACATTCGGCCCGAAGATTCAACAACTGCAACAGGCCCGCGCCTCGGTCGTCGCAGAAGCGGAAATGAAAGCGGGGGCCGCGTTCCTCGCAAAAGCCGCGGCAGAATCCGGCGCCAAGAAAACCGAGTCTGGCGCGATCCTTACGACCATTAAGGAAGGAAAAGGCGCAACCCCGAAAGTCACGGATACGGTAAAGGTGCACTATCACGGAACCCTGCTCGACGGGACGGTCTTCGATAGTTCCGTCAAGCGGGGTGAGCCGGCCACGTTTGGGCTCAATCAAGTAATCAAGTGCTGGACGGAAGGGGTACAGCTGATGAAAGTCGGCAGCAAGAGCAAATTGGTCTGCCCCGCCAATCTTGCCTATGGCGACAAAGGTGCGCCCCCCCTTATCAAGCCCGGCGCAACGTTAGTGTTCGAGGTCGAACTCCTCGAGATCCTCGCTGCCAAGTAGTTCCGCACTACAAGGTCGAGCGGGAGAATGCCCCGCTCGACCTCACTTCTCTACCCACTCAACGTGAGCCCTCCGTAGGCATAATTATCTTGATCCCCATCGCGACATCGCATAGTTTACACAGCTTCAAACCTTTCGAAATCGGATTCGTCGTAGTCACACATACAGAAAGGACAGCTCATGCGTTTCGTTATTTCCTGTTTGGTAACCGTGCTCTGTCTTGGAACCTCCACGACATTCGCGGCAGCTCCAGAGCCCACAACCGATGAACAAAAAACCCTCTATGTCATGGGATTGGCCATCAGCCAATCGATCAACTCCTTCACCCTGAGCGAGTCTGAACTCGAACTCGTGAAGGCCGGCATCACCGACGGAGTCTTCAAACGGCCTCCTAAGGTGGATCTCCAGACGTTCGGCCCGAAGATTCAAGAACTGCAACAGGCCCGCGCCTCAGTCCTTGCAGAACCCGAGAAGAAAGCAGGCGCCGCGTTCCTCGCGAAGATCGCGGCAGAACCCGGCGCCAAGAAAACCGAGTCCGGCGCAATCCTCGCGACCATCAAGGAAGGGAAAGGCGCGACCCCGAAAATCACGGATATGGTGAAGGTGAACTACGTCGGAACTCTGATCGACGGAACAGTGTTCGATAATTCCGCCAAACAGGGCGGACCTGCCACGATCAGAATGAATGAAATGAGCAAGTGTTGGGTGGAAGGGATGCAGCAGATAAAAGTCGGTGGCAAAAGCAAATTGGTTTGCCCCTCGAATCTCGCTTATCGCGACAAAGGCTTGCCCCCTCTTATCAAACCTGGCGCGACGTTGGTGTTCGAGATCGAACTCCTTGAGATCGAAGCTGCGAAGTAGTCCCGCACTGCTGGCCTGCAAGGTCGAGCAGGACAGTCTCCTGCTCGACCTTGGGACCTGACAGTCCATTACGAAGACGCCGATTCAGACGACGTGTGGCCAGCGAAGCTCGTGTCGATCGGAGACCCTGAACGCATACTCCAACGCTTCCAGATAAAATACAGGACCGGAATGACGATCAGCGTAAGGATGGTCGAACTGACCATGCCGCCGATCATCGGTGCCGCGATCCGTTTCATGACATCGGCGCCTGTGCCCGTGGTCCACATGATCGGAAGCAATCCGCCCATGATCGCGGCGACCGTCATCATCTTGGGACGGACCCGCTGAACTGCGCCTTCCATAATGGCTTCTCGCAGATCTTGTGCCGTCGTCATGCGGCCTTCGCGTACCCGCCGCTCATAGGCCTCGTCGAGATAGACCAGCATGACCACGCCCGTCTCCGCCGCCACGCCGGCTAGGGCAATGATGCCCACCCACACCGCCACGCTCAAGTTGTAGCCCAGATAGTCGAGATACCAGATAGCCCCGATCGCGGCGAAGGGGACGGACAGAAGCACGATCAGCGATTTCGCCAGCGAACCGAAATTGAGATAGAGCAGCAAGAGAATGATCCCAATGGTCACGGGGACGACCAGCTTTAACCGTTCTTCGGCCCGCACCAAATGCTCGTATTGGCCGGTCCAGATCAGTCGGTAGCCGGAGGGTAATGTCACTCGGTCTCGCACTGCGCGTTGAGCGTCTTGGACATAGCCGCGCAGATCGCGTCCACTGACCGCGACCGAGACCAAACCGGCCAGCGCTCCCGCCTCATCCGCGATCGACGGCGGTCCCTGAGTAATGACCATCTCTGCGACTTGTCCGAGTGGAATCTGCGCGCCGTTCGGTGTGGGAATCAGCACTCGTTTGAGACGATCCGGGTCATCGCGCAGTTCGCGCTTGTAGCGGACATTGACAGGATAGCGCTCGCGCCCCTCGACCGTGGTCGTCACGGTCTCGCCGCCGATGGCTGTGGTGATCACTGCTTGCACATCTCCTACCGTCAGGCCGTAGCGGGCTGCCTCGCGTCGGTTCACAGTGAGATCCAGGTAATAGCCTTCATTCAACCGTTCGGCAAACGCGCTTTTCGTGCCCGGCACACTTGCCAGGACTTGCTCGATCTCTAAGCCGATTTTTTCAATGGTCTTCAAATCAGGCCCCAGGACTTTGATGCCGACCGGGCTTCGCACACCGGTCGTGATCATCTCGGTGCGAGTCTGAATCGGCATCCACCAGATGTTCGGAAATCCGGGAATGCGCAGCTTGGCATCCATCTCATCCAATAATCGGTCCCATGTCATACCGGGACGCCATTGCGATTCCGGTTTGAGGGTGACCGTGATCTCGGCCATGCCGACAAAGGCCGGATCGGTGGCAGTCGGAGCCTTCCCCATCTTGCCGAACACTCGCTCCACTTCCGGGAAGGTCATGAGCAACTGATCCTGGATCTGTAGGACCTTGGCCGATTCAGGAATCGAGAGGCCGGGGACAGTGGTCGGCATGTAAAGAATGGTGCCCTCGTTCAGCGGCGGCATGAATTCCGCGCCGAGACGGGAAAAGATCGGCGCCGTGAATCCCACGACCACTACCGCGAGTCCGATCGTCAGCCACCGGACGCGCAGGGCGCCGGCGATGATCGGTCGATACAGCGTGATCAACAGCCAGTTCAACGGATTCTTGGCCTCCGCCCGGATGCGCCCCCGGATAAGGAGGACCATCAGTACGGGGGCCAAGGTCACCGACAGCGCTGTGGCGAACAGCATCGAGAAGGTTTTGGTGTAGGCCAACGGCGTAAACAGACGCCCCTCCTGCGCTTCCAGCGCGAAGATCGGCAGGAACGATACGGCAATCACCAGCAGCGAGAAGAATAAAGGACGGCCGACTTCCTTGGCCGCCGCGATGATCGTCTCGACTCGGTCTGCATGTGGCGATTGCTCCAAGCGCTTATGGGCGTTCTCCACCATGACGATCGCCGCGTCCACCATCGCACCGATCGCAATGGCAATTCCACCAAGCGACATGATGCTGGACGTAATATGTAAGTAGGCCATCGGAATGAATGCCAGCAACACCGCCACGGGCAGGATAAGAATCGTCACCAGTGCGCTGCGCAGGTGAAACAGAAATACGATCGCGACCAAGCTCACGATGATGCTCTCTTCCACGAGTTTCTCGCGGAGTACGGCAATGGCCCGATGAATGAGATCGGACCGGTCATAGGTGGGAACGATATGGATACCTTTCGGCAAAGCCGGCGTGATCTCTGCCAGCTTGGCTTTGATCCGCTCGATTACGGCGAGCGCATTCTCTCCGGCGCGCATGATGACGATACCGCCGACTGTCTGGCCCTTTCCGTCTAACTCAGCGACGCCTCGCCGCTGATCCGGGCCGATGTGGACATGGGCAATATCCCGAATAAGGATGGGTGTGCCTCGTCCATCCGTCCCGACCGGGATCAACTCGATATCATCAACTGAGCGCAGGTAACCTCTTCCTCGAATCACGTATTCAGTGCCGGCCATTTCTAAAACACGGCCGCTTACCTCCGCATTGCTGTTCCGAACTGCTTCGATGATCGTTTTGATCGGTAACCGGTAGGCGGCCAACGTGTTCGGGTCCACTTCAATTTGGTACTGCTTGACGAACCCGCCGACCGCCGAGACTTCTGCCACACCGGGCACGCTTTCCAATTGAAAGCGCAGGTACCAATCCTGAAGACTGCGGAGCTGCGCCAGGTCGTGTGCGCCGGATTCATCGACCAGCGCATACTGATAGACCCATCCGACGCCGGTCGCGTCAGGGCCTAGCGTCGGCGTGACACCGGAGGGCAACTTCCCGGTGAGCTTTTGCATGTACTCCAGCACACGACTTCTTGCCCAGTACAAGTCCGTCCGATCTTCGAAGATCACATAGACGTACGAGACCCCGTATTCCGAGACGCCCCGCACTCGTTTGACTTTCGGACCGGCCAACAGGGAGGTGACGATCGGATAGGTGACCTGGTCTTCAATCAATGTGGGGCTGCGCCCCTGCCACTCGGTATAGATGGTCACCTGGACATCGGACAAGTCAGGAACCGCATCCAGTGGAACCTGAAATCCAGCCCATAGGCCCCAGCTGGCCAACAGCACCACACAGAGGATAACCAGAATCGGATTGCGGGCGCTTCCGTCAATGAGTCGTGCAAGCATGGGGGATTACATGCCCCCGCCGCCGACCGAGAACTGATACTTCTCGGCAACGGGTGGTCGCCCTGGTACCGTCACATTGACTGTCACGACCCACGTACCACCCATACCGAACATGACCGTGCCTTCGTAGAGCCCGTCCGTGGTATGGCGAGCCGTCGCCTTGGAATCGGTCATGCCCGGCATCGGCATCGTGTAGACGAACAGAACTTGCGCGTTGGTCACAGGCTTGCCGGCCTGATCCGTCAGCTTGAGCTTGAGCAGCACGTTACCGGCCTTGGGATTTTCCGGTGCTGTATTCAACGTGAGGGATAATCCGCCTGCCTGACGGGTTCCAGCCCCTGCCACTTCTTTGTTACTTCCCATTCCCATACCAGGCATATTCTCCATCCCCTTCATGCCTTCCATCCCTTTCATCCCCTCCATACCTTTCATGCCTTCCATTCCCTTCATATCCCCCATAGGCATACCTTTCATATCGCCCATTCCTTCCATCCCTTCCATCTTGCCTTCGTACGCACCGCGCATCTGCCAATCGCCCATGCCGATCCGTCCCATCATGGCCTGCATGCTCGAGGCCGAGGTCAACTTGCTCTCCGCGTCCAACAGGAAATTGGCCGAGGTCACGATCCGATCTCCTTCGTTGAGGCCTTCCATCACCTCCACGGAATCCTGGCTCCTGCGGCCAAGCTTGACCGGGTACGGCGCGTAGGCTCCTTCGCCACGATCCAGGAACACGAGTTGCCGAAGTCCTGTGTCCAGTACGGCTTCCTTGGGAACAACCAACATCCTCGCCGCATCGGTCACCAAGGTGACGGTTCCGAACATGCCGGGCTTCAGCCTGAGTCCCGGATTCGGCATTTCCACCCTCACGCGTACCGTGCGGGCCTCGGCATTCAGCGTGGAGTAGATGTACGAGACCGTACCCCGAAACGTTTCTCCCGGATACGCGGCGAAGGTGACTGAAGCCGGCTGATTGAGTTTCACCGCCACGACTTCGGACTCATAGATATCGGCAGAAATCCAGACCGTGGAGAGATCCGCCACCTCGTACAATGTCGTGCCTGGTTCCACATATTTTCCCGGCAAGGCCTCTCGCTTCATCACAATCCCAGAGGATGGGGCATAGACCGTGAGCACCGGCTCCGCTTTACCTCGACGTTCCAACGCGGCCATTTGCGCATCGGTCACATCCCACAATCGCAGGCGTTCTCGCGTACTGGCCACAAGGGATGCCGCGTTGGCTTTCGCATCGCCGAGCGGGCTGACAACCAGTTGTGCCTGATTTTTCACGGCAAGGAGATGCTCATCTTGCGTGGCCAGGAGGTCCGGTGAGTAGAGGGTAAAGAGGGAATCGCCTTTGCATACAGGGCGACCGATCGAATCGACAAAGACCTCTCGCACCCACCCGGAGGTTTTCACTGTGACCTGCGTGAGTCCCCGCTCGTCGTAGCCGACTGTGCCGACCGCGCGAATCTCTTGCGTTAATGTCGCGTAGGTTGCTGGGGCGCTCCGTACTCCGATCAACTGTCTTGCCACAGCGGGAACGACGACGGCTCCCGATGGCGTTCCGGCCATGCCGGGCATGCCCTGCGTGGCCCCGTCCTTCATGTCCATCTGTTTCATATCCCCCATCCCACCCGCCTGCCCTGAGGGTGCCAAGACACCCTCGGTTCCCCTGGTCATGCCATCCATGTCACCCATCACTCTGTGAGCGGTGAAGAAGCCGATCGTGATTCCGGTGATCACCCCGATCGCCACGGCGCCAATCACGAAACTTTTCTTGTATGCCTGCTGGTTCATGTGTTCCTCCTTATTTGATTGCGTTAGCTCTGCCGATCTAGAGTGACGCCTACAACCTGCTCGAGTTCAGCCAGTCGATGCTGGCGGTCCACGAGAGCCTTGAAATACTCAAACTGAAACCCTCGCCAGGCCCGCTGGGTATCGATCAGATCCAGAAACCCTCCTTTGCCCGCACGATACCCGACGCGCGCCGACTCCAGGCTCTGCTCGGCCTGTGGCAGGATGGTGGTGCGGTACAACGTAGCCACTTGGTCAGTCGCCCGGAGCTTGGCCATGAGGTCGTTGATCTGAAACCGGGTCAGATTTTCTAAGGTATGTTGCTGTGCCTGTGCGACCGAAACCGCAGCCTCTGCTTCCTGTACTCCCGCGTCGTACTTTGGCTTGGTCCAAAATGCGAAGGGGATACTCATCGCGACATAGGCGCCGAATCCATCGTTGGTCTGATAGTTTTGAAAACGCTGAAACGCCACGTTGAAATCCGGGTAGTACTGGCGCTGGGCCAGCGCACGGGACTGCTCGCTCCGCTGCACATCCAGCTCAGCGGCTTTAAGTTCTGGCCTGTCATGTAACGCGAGACGGTTCAGATGATCGACGGACTCTTCGAGTGGTAGTTGGGCGGGCTCCTCCGCCACGCCCAAGGGCGATGCAGGATCCCGATCAAGCAGCGTATTCAGCATCGCCTCGGCTGTTTTGCGACGCTGGTCCAGGACGGGAAGATGCTGGAGCAGCAGGGAGAGCTCGACTTGGGCCTTGAGGACATCGGCCTGGCTTCCTTTGCCCACACGAAACTTCGCGGTCGCAATCGCCACAAACTGTCTGAGCAACTCCACCTGTTCATGATGAATCTGAACTGCCTTCTGCGCGAGAAACACATCGTAGTAGGCCTGCTTCAGGCGGGCGACCAGCTCCCGTTCTTTTGCACGTACCGCCTGCTCGGTCATCTCGGCCGAGCGGCTCGCCACGTCGCCTTTGAGCGCGAGTTTGCCTGGGAAAGGGAGATTCTGCGAGAGACCGAAGATCGTGTTGTCCGCTTGCGTGGCCTTGAAGGGCTGAGGGATGTTCCATAACTGGACGGACAGGATCGGGTCATCTAAAGAGCGCGCTTGCGTAATCCGATTGGTGGCGGCTTCCCATTGTTTGCGTGCCGCCACAAGCTCGGGATTCCGAGCCAGAACCTCTTGGATCAAGTCCGGCAGCACCAGCTTGTTGCGCGGCACAGTATCCTGTGCTCCAGACAGTCCGCTGCTGAAGAACATCAGCAGCACTGACGCGACAGTGACACACTGACGTTGTGTATTCCGCTTCATAGAGATGACCTCCCGGAATTCCCATACGTTCGACGCTCTGTCTGCGCTCTGGCCATATGTGGCCAAGAGAACTAGACGGCAGTCCTGACGCTGAGACTACGCGTCGAACGGCACATGTGAGTACACAGGAACGATTGCGAGGAATGGGAGAGGGAGATCAGATGCGAAGCACGGAAATCTTGAGCAGGAGATCTTTGGGAAGACCGACTGTGGGATGATCGGACAAGCGGCTACTGTGTGAGGTGTGAATGATAAGAAGCGCTAACGAGGCGGTGTCCTCCGGGCAGAGGGCCTGACAGTCACTGTTAACGGAAAGCTTATCGGCTGACTGCACACCGAGCGTCTTAAACGCATCGCAGTACTGAGAGACTGGTTGCTCATCTGGCGTGGCACACCCATTGGCCATTGCAGCGGGTGTGACGCCGTTCACCGGCAGGAGACAGGCATAGGCGTTGAAGCTCAACGCGAAAAAGAGCACGACGAGCGTGCAGGCGAGCACCGAATGGAAGCGATGAGAATAGACTCGCATGGCGTCAGTCTATCCCTCTCCATCCCAGCCGTCAACCGTGCATCGCTTACGCATACATTCTTCCCCCTTCGCCCTCCTGCCCGCGACAGAGGAGAGGAAGGGAGTGGCCAGGTGCCCTTCTTGCTCGCAGAACGCGCACGATAGGAATGTGCTCGTTCGACGCACGCAATCGAGGAGCGACCAGGCCACCCTTGAGAGAGAAATGGAACGGGGAAAAGCGCGCAGTGAATAGCAGCCTCGGCCACTCCCTTAACAGGAGGCATAGAGAATCGGAAGGCTCTCAACGGGAGATCAAGCAAGCTACCTCTGGTTGGCTCATCTCACAAATCCTGCCTGTCTCGCACATCATCGCGTCAACGCGATGCCCTCGGTGCACCTCATCGAAATGTTGGGTTGCATGACTTGCCTCTCATTCCTCTCCGATGGCTTTGGATTCGTCACTCATATTAGGTG
>CBDDRH010000047.1:0-25306 GCA_965233025.1 uncultured bacterium | reverse complement strand
GGGCATTGTGCAGCATGTCGATCACTTGATCTTCCACGATCGTATGTAGTGCCATGCGCCACCCCTGAGGGGAACAGAATGCGTTCTTGGAGGAATAGAAATGCATCGTCGGTGCCACAGGATGTTGGCGCCGAATGAGTAGAGGAGAAGTTCGGTTGGACAGGGACTTATGAGCTTAGAGCGTGAAGGAGAGAGCTACACCAGCCGGCAGGTTGAGGAGATTTGGGTCAGTGACCAGTCAGGAGACTGTTGCTAAATACCTCACGAAGGTAGAGGTATTGTTTCTTGCGCGGGACATCTGGTGGTCAGAAAAACCGATGGGTGAGGGACTAGGTTCCTTTGGATTCTCGTTGGATGTGAGGATCGGGAATGACGCTCCCACATTCCACACAGTGCACCTTGCCGGCCTTGTGTTCCTCCTCCGAGACGGAATCGGAGATCAGGCGGCTGTGCGTACAGGCGTGAGGCGGGTTTTTCGAGAGAGGCGTTGGGGCTTGTCCTGGCTCTTCGATATTCACGATGCAGCTCTCAGAAGGCAGGGATCTCTTGCTGACAGAGTTGCAGTATCGTAGTTCTCCTCTATTCGTAATGCAAGACACAAAACAGGGGCGGATGGAGGGGCACCTCCTAACAGAGCGTGGCATAATTGACGTCATAACAGATGCCTGTCACGTCCAGAGCTCTCTTTGGAAGAAGGCCTTCGGCCACAACAGGCGGCGGTGGGGAAACACGTTGCGTTATGTACTGCGAAGGAATCTGGGTTTGTCTCTGACGGACACGATTTTCACCAGGTCCCGAACAGACAAGAGGCCTACCACCTTGTCGTCTTCCGTCACTGCGAGGTGGCGAATCCGCCCTTCGGCCATGAGTCTGCTGGCGTCACGAACGGTGCGGTTGATGTCAATCTGAATCAGGGGATACGTCATCACGGCCCTGACGCTGGTGTTGCTCGAAGAGAGACCAGCCGCGATCACTTTCCTCACCAGGTCGGTCTCGGTCACGATACCGGCTATTTTTTCAGCCTCAAGCACGAGGAGCGAGCCGATCCGCTTCTCTGCCATCGTCTGTGCCGCTTCCAGCGCCGTCCGTTCGCTTGCAATGGTTTCCATCGTCGTTCGCATGAGCACGCTGAGGGGTCGAAATACGTTGTCGAGGTCACGGACAGGGCCTCCTTCCGAGTCGACGAAATGACGCGCGAGATCCCGCATCGAAATGATCCCGCCGATGTCATCCTTGTCCGAGACGCAGAGATGGCGAATATGGTTTGATTCCATCAGGTGGCTTGCGTCGAGCATAGGGCGATCCGCCGCGATCGTCAGCAACGGACTGCTCATGATCTGATCTGCAAGGGTGAGATTAGGATCTATTCCTTTGGCGAGCACCTTCCGAATCAGGTCTGTCTCCGTCACGATTCCCGATCTGCCTGAGATACGTCCCCCTCCATCAGCCGGCTCGACCAACAGGGAGCCAAGGTTTTTCTCCCGCATACGCTCGGCGACCGTCACGAGCGTGGTCCCGGGCGGGATGGTCTCCAAGTTTCGATGCATGAAATCTCCGACTGTGCCTCCCGAGCGTTCAGTCATAGACGGTTCCTTTCTTCGTGGGACAACATCACACCATACGCCTGCGCGTCGATTACGTTTTGTGAGCTTAGATCACTCATCAGAGGTGCGAGCTTATCATTTAGTCGCGGCACATGGCGAGCCGGGATGCGCAGTTGGAGGGCGGTTTACCTTCTGGAGATCGCTGACGGAATTAAAAAGATGGAACCGCATGTACGGGCGATGCTCATGGACGGAGTTCGAATCATCACGATCAACCAGCCAAGCCCGTGGGTCACCGACTGTCTCGAGAAAAAGGGAATGAATCCTTTTCTCTCCGGATGCCTCTCACAAGCCGATGAAGGGAAAAGGCCTGAAGGGAACAATGACGACAAAAATGAGTCGAGCCAAGAAACAGGCGGTCGATTGCTGTCATCGATGCGGAGGATTCATGGTGGCGGAGCTCTCTGCTGAGACAGGGACAATGGAATGGCACTGCGTGACGTGCGGGGAACGGGTCGATCAAGTGATTCTGGTTCACCGTCAACGCCGGGAAGCGCGACATAAAGCCGAACAGTCTTTTTCCGGCTCAGGGCACTCTGGCTTGAACTAGCCCATATCCTTCATGACAGCTTCCATTGCAGCCGATACGCTACTGTGACAAGCCTGGCAAGGGAGGCCGTAACCCCTCGGTCTGTCAGCATACTTATGGTGTCACGGCCAAATCGCGGCGACTTGCGGGCCTCTGTGGGAATAGTCAGTCGACCAAGAGCCCTATTCCTCAATAACTCCTCAATAACTTGTCAATCCAAGACGAAAGTAACTTTTAGGTCTACGCGATATACGCTGACCTTGCCGTTATCGATCACCACATGTTGCTCCTTCACCCAAGCCGACTTGATACCGTGTATGGTCTTGGATGCCCTGGTGATTCCGTTCTGAATGGCATCTTCGAAACTTCTCGGCGATTCAGAACTAATCTCGATGATTTTCGCGACGGACATGGGACTCCTCCTTTGTTGTGCGCGTGAGCGCTGTTCACATCGACGAGGTCACTCTTCAATATGGTTTGTGAGGGTCAGTCGCATCCCCGAAGTTACCAAAGAGCAAGCGACATGCCTTCAAGCTGTGGCAGAGCCCTACCCGGGAGGATGGTGAAAGCGCTAGAGTGTAGGGTACGAGAACGAAAATGAAAGAGCTGCGATTGCGGCGCAAAGTGCCTCATGCCTCAGAATGCCCGTTGTTGCAAAAGGCGACAACGGTCGTGCTGTGGTCTCGATAGCGTTCGGCGCGGCATACCCCCGCAATAGGACTCAGGGTGGTTTGTTCGAACGCGCAGAAGATTGGGCTCTCAGGCTCTGCTCTGCTGCCACGAGAGGCCGGAGATACGACGATGATCGAGTCAGATGAAGCAAAGGAACCCGTGCTCTGGCAAGCGTATGTGTCCTGGAATCAGTTTGTTTGGCTGTATGTGGTCAGTCTTATCGCGGTTTTGCGTGGGGCGTTGCTCTGGCAGGCGGCACTTCCTGGTGCGGGACTGTGGATGATCGGGGCTGTTGCGCTCATGACCGTAGCCATGGCATTGCGCTATTGGGTGCGGTATGTGGCCACGCCCCAGCGCGTACTGATCACGAATGCATTCACCGGGAGTGAGATTCAAGCGATGTCGATTGAACACATCAGTGAGACGGCCATTAGGCAAGGGCTGATCGCACGGCTCTTGGGGATCGGGACGATTGTCTTTACATCGACGCACAGCGATGAGGTGATGGAGTTTCGTGGCGTGAGAGATCCGGAATCGATCCTCCAGCATATCCAGGCGGTTTGGCGGAGGCGGATTTTCCCGACTTCATAGCCGGCGAACGATCCGCAACCATCCGTGTCGTGGTCGGCCCGAAGATATCCTCACTGTATTTTAGCGAATACATCCTCGGTTTCTTCAGGCCTGCGGCCTCGCATCTGGCCCCACCTCCTTCGCCTCGTCCGAAGGCCATGTCGGACGCCTCCTAGTCTTCGATCTTCGAGGGCTCGTGATGAAACGCGGCGACCTTCGGTCGAACGAGGTCGGCAAAGTCTTTGTACTGTAGCTTGATCGCGCCAACATACGTCCCGGCTTCAAACACAATAGACTCGTCTTCCGTCAGGAGTTGATCCACATACACTTCCACGCCGTAGAGATTCCCGAACGGCGGCATCGTTCCCACTTGGCAATCGGGAAACAGATTCGCGATCTCAGCTTCCGTTGCCAGTCGCACGTCGCGGGCATCCAAGGCATCCCGCAATCGTTTCAAATCTACACGCCAGGTTGAGGGAAGCACCGTCATCACGAAGTACCGATCGGCCTTTACCACGACGACTTTCGCGACGAGGTCTCCGGATACGTCCAGCGTCTGCGCCACATCATGCGCCGTATAGGCCTTGAGATGGCTGACCATTTCATAGGGAATCTTGTTCGCATCGAGATAACTCTGGAGTCGTTTCAGGATCGGCATGGCCACCTCCCTCGCTGAATGCAGACGAATACGTGTCTGGTTCATATAAAGAACTAGGTGAGCAAGGGAAATGCCATGAGTGCTTCGCGGGGCGATCACGCAAACGTGTGAAGAACAGAGGAGTTAGCGCGCAGCGTGGTAGAGGATCGAGAAGCCTCGGACTCGTGCTCGTGGCATTATGGGGCAATGATGATGGGCATCTGTCCTGAAATGCCACGGACAGGCGCAGGGCTCTGTGCGTGTCACTTGCTTGGGGGCTTATAAACTCATGCAAGGGGTGAGCGTGACCCTCTCAGTACCCTTGTCGAGACCATATAGCCCAGCTCGATAGTCATCCTTTCTGTCAGTGATCTGCCGTTGGCGCCCCCACTGTAGCATTTCACCACGGCATTCCGTTGCTACCGTGGCAAAAGGCTCCTGGATCGTCTCTTTTCTCTTCTAATCTTGCGAGTTTTTCCCGGCACACCTCCTGCTCGTTCATTGGTGGAGTGTCATGTGATTGTGAGGCTAGGAGCTCCAGGGCGGATGCATCTTTCGATGGACATGTATGTTGAGACAAAGTGTATCGATGGTTTGCGGAAAAAGAAATGGGAGAGGAGTATGCGCCGGAGTGGGTGTGAGAGGAGGGGATGGAGCCTGATGATCTTCTGTGCTCGCGCAACGCGCGGCCTCCGAAGGCCCTCGTTGGACGCGCGCAGTAGAAGATCAATCAGCCCCCATCCCTGAGAGAGCGCGAGCAAGCTCGGAGGGACTATCTAGTAGACTCCGCTGCGCATCTGTTGAGCTTCACCATCTAATGGGGTATCGTTCCGGCGAGGGTCCGGAGGTGCTCGCTCGGGGAACGACCGGATAGATATGTATGGGTCGCAGGTAGGGCTCAGTTTGCATTCAGCTGGTATGGCAACATCGAGCGGGAGGAAATATGAAGAAGAGCTGGATACTCAGGGTGTCAACGGCCGTGTTTGTGAGCGGTCTTCTATTCGGGACCGTTGCACAAGGACAAACTGAGTCCAAGGACCAGAGCGGCGATGCGGCGCGTGGCAAGACCCTGTTTGTCAAGTATTGCACCGGTTGCCACGGACCTGAGGGCGGAGGGGATGGGTACAGGTTTCATAGTGGGCCGGATCCGGCGAGTCTCACATCACCGTCGACCGGAAAGAAATCCGATGCCGAGTTGCTCAAGACGATCCATGACGGCAAACCGAACATGCCGCCTTGGAAATTTCGCCTCTCAGAAAACGAGAGCAGAGACGTACTGGCCTATGTGCGGACCCTCGCCAAGTGAGTCGACGCAATCGGTATCACTGTCGGCAGGGGTAGTCGGAGGGGAAGGGGACGAAGTCTTTGTTGAAGCGCCGACAGCACGGACTGTCCTGAAGAGGGAAAGAAGCTGCGACATAATGCCACGTCGGCAGAACGTCGCCGGTTTGCAAGTTCAATTTCACAGAGGAGGATCCCATGTCGCGAATCAAGGAATTCAGAGAGTCGCTTGACAAGAAGTTGGATGCGTTGGAGCACCGGGCGTTGGCGCTAGAAGCGCAATTGACCCAGACGAAAGATCAGGCCATGCAGCGGCTGGAACAGCGCAAGCAACAGCTGCGGGATCTGCTCCAGAATGTCCAGGCCGATGTGCAGAAGTCGAAGGAGATGGCAGAGCAGGCGAAGATTGAGGTCCAGGCCAAGCTCGAACATCTTCAAGTGCAATTGGCCCTCGGCAAGGCAGACGCCCGCGACACGTTTGAGGAACAGAGGGCAAAGACTCTCAAGGCCCTGAACGAGTTCGAATCCATTGCGGAACAGAAACTGAAAGGGGCTGCGTTCGAATCGGGCAAGGTCTGGGAGGATCTCGTGGACCGGACGAGCACGCTTGAGGCCGAGTTTGAGGTGCTCAAGGACCGGTTTGAGAGTGAGAAAGTCAAGCAGCAAGGCACTCTGGAGTCAAAGAAAGAGGAGCTACTTGCCAAGCTGGTGGTGTATAAGGACCAGCTCAAGGCCAAACGCGAGGTGGTGCAGGCCAAGGCCGATGTGCTTGAAACCGATTTGCGCCAGGGGTTGGACCAGATTAAGACGGGGGTCAGAAAGTTCTTCGAATAGGGGGAAGAGGGGAACAGCCAGACCATCCTTCTTGCTCGCAGAACGCGCACGATGAAACGGTGCTCGTCCGATGCGCGCAGTGAAGGACAGTCCCTCTGTTCCCCGAAACGTAGAATGTCCCTATTGTTCTGTGCCGCTAGGCTTCTTCCTTGCGTCGGCTCTCTGTATAGCGGTTGTGCAGTTTGACCGGTGACGGTCGTTTCTTGCGCATGCGAATATTGAGCATCTCCACTACGACGGAAAACGCCATGGCAAAGTAGATATAGCCCTTTGGCACATGCACGTCGAACCCTTCCACCATGAGAGTGACTCCCACAAGAATCAGAAACGACAAGGCAAGAATTTTTATCGTCGGATGCGCATCGACAAAATCCCCGATGGACTTCGCCGCCATCAACATGACGACGACCGCCAGAATGATGGCGATTGCCATAATAGACACCTGCTCAACCAGACCGACCGCCGTGATCACAGAATCCAGTGAAAACACGATGTCCAGCAGCGCAATCTGGACCAGGACCATGCCCAGGCTTGCCGCGCCCACGGCCGGATCGCTCTCTTCGCTCCCTTCCAGACTATGATGGATTTCAAGCGTCGCTTTGGCCAGAAGAAACATCCCGCCTCCGACCAGAATGACATCGCGCCCGGAAATCGCGTGGCTGAACACTGTCAGCCACGGTTCGGTGAGTCCCATGACCCAGGATATCGAGAACAACAAGGCAAGGCGCGCGATCAATGCGAGGGCCAGACCGACTCTTCTGGCAAAGCCACGCTGATTCTCGGGGAGCCGACCGACAAGCACAGAGAGAAAGATAATGTTGTCGATCCCCAACACAATTTCCAGCGCAGTTAAGGTTCCCAGCGCAATCCACGCGTCGGGATGGGCTAGCCATTCAAACATCGACATCCCCCATTCTTGAAATGAAGCCTGGCGAATCTAAGACGTCTTGCTGCGAGACATTGCACAAACCGGTGGGGAGAAGTCTAGCGGTCGGAGAGAGTCTGTGCAATCGGAAGATGGAACAAGGGATGGGAACGACAAACTCGCGAGATTGGAAGGATCATTGAGAAGGATGATGAGCGTTCGATGCGCGTGTTGAGAGACCAAACCAAGGAGGCCGGTCAGAAGAGAAGATTCTGCGCATGCGAGTCACGAGTGCGATAGTAATCAGCGAGGGCTGACGAGCCGGGATAGTTTGTTGTTGGTCTGCAGTTGGGCGAACTGCCGCTTCATCGCATTGACCCGTGTGAGGTACGCTTGCACGTCGTGGTCGCCGCATCGTTGGTGGGGAGCCAGCCGGAAGCCGCGCGTGGCATAGGCGTGGCCGGCTCCTGCTCCACAGAGATGAACGACGGCGGCCAGGTCCTGCTTTTGCTGGAGCGTGACCGTGCCGATCCGTCGCGCTCCTATCGCCTGTGCGACACGGCGATCGAGCCCCGCCGCAGTCAACTCGATGGCATGGCTTGGCACGACGCGCTGATAGAGGCGGTTGAACCAGCACGATTGCGGGTCGTGCCAGGGGCCGTCCTCGACCACGATATGGTCGTGAATGCAGTAGCGCGTCGCCTCGTGGAACGTTCCGTCGGTGATTTGGTACATGCCGACCGCACTCGATGCCGGCTGGTACCACTCCAAGGGATTCCACGACAACTGCCACCGCCAGTAGGTCCGCGCCACCGGGTTTCCTCCGCCCTCGACCTGCGCCAGAGCGGCCAGCAGTTCCGGGGTGATAGCCGCTGTTGAGTGCTCGCGGAACAGCGATCCGTACTGCTTCCACGTCTCGGCGGGGCTCTTGTTGAGTGAGCGGTCCAAAGGAAAGAGAACCTCGCTGGGCTTGTTGAACGCGTGATAAGTCCAATTCACGCCGAGCCAGCCCATGAGGATAGTCACCAGGATCACGACGGTACGCACGGTTGGTGGCGAGGCCAACACGGCCTTCGTGACCGCACGGACCGCACGCCAACGCAAGCGTAGGAAACGTCTGAGCGTGGCGAGCGTTTTCCGACGCCTGCGCCGCGTTCGTCGACGAGGATGTATGGGAGTGCGCCGGTTGAGTCGGGATGTCATGAGAATACTATAACCGAAAAAGAGAGGGATGCCTTCGGCGTACGCGCACATACCTCTCAGAGCGATCCGGCCGGGCTTCACCGGGCGGAAGCCTTCTGGAATTCCCGCAGCCACGGTCTTGCGACCGTGTGGCTTTGGTCAGTTCCAGCTTTCCTTCCCGGTCAAGCCTCGGCGGATTCTTCGCTCTTCCGGTAATGTGCGCGTAGTCCGAAGGCATCTTTGAGCAGGTAGAGGAGACGGGCAGGGCTCGGTCTACGCGTACAGCTGAGGATTAATGAAGAGGGGCGCGCGAATCCTCCAGCGGGCGTAAATGGTACGAGATGACCTATTTCGCGCGCAACCCTCTGCGACTCTTTCGATCATCAGGACCGGACGTAGTGGGTTGCGGGTTCCTTGTTGTGCTCCGGCAGCCGGATCATGTAGCGACCTTGGGTGTCGAGCGTTACCCGCACCTGTCCTTCACGACTTAGCCGATCGACTTCAAGAAAGACTTGGCTCCAAGAAAGGTCGGAGAGACTCTTCGCCAACATATCAAGGTCGCACCCTTCCGTGCGTTGTACTTGGCCGAGAATGCGATCAGTCACGAGTGTCTGAGAAGTCATGATCAGATCCTCCTCTCATGTCAGGACGTTCACTGCGATCTTTAGCGCGGCCTCCTTCCGTTCACGGCTTCTCTTCCCGATTCGGGATAGACCATGCCGAACTGTTCCGGTAGGCACAGGTAGCCGGAGAAAGGATGGAGTTTCACCGTTTGAACGGGATTCGGTGCAAGTACAGAGAAGACAGGTGGCGCAAGAGTCGGCGCCAAAAAGGGAAGGAGCACTCGGCCGCTGACAGTCATCATGAGGACCCTCGTTCCAAAGGATCCGAGCCGGGCAATGATTCTCTTATGACAAAGAATCCGGCGTAGGAGTGAAGGGGACTGTGTGAGATCCGGCGCGCAGGGCGACGAGTAGAAGCGTGCGGAAGAGACAGCAGCCACCGTCACTGGAACGTCAGGAGATTATGCTACGCCGATAGAGATGCTTGGTCAACCGCTCTTCAATTGGCTTAGGGAGCCAGCTCTCTGGGATCGTAGGAAACACTCCTTTACAGTAAGAGCATGAGCGAGACTGGAGGGGGAAGTGGGGTTAGCTCATTGGAGCGGTTGCCATTTCTGTAGGTCCTCATGTGACGGTGGAAAATGACTGCCGACTCATTGTGCCCGCTCCGAAGGAAACATCCTATGGAGATGCGCATCTCCATAGGATGTTAGCGGATCGACTCCGGCTGATTTACTCTGTCTTGGCCTTCAGTTGTTTCGCAGTGCCCTTGATTCGCTCTCCGGCTGCATTCGTTTTCCCTTTCGCCCGTTCCATCGCGGCTTGCATCTTATTCCCTTTCGCCTCTTCCGCTAGCGCCTTCGCTTCTCCTTTGGTCTCCTCAATTTTCGCGTTCGTTTCTCCCTTTATCTCTTCCATCTTGGCTTTCACCTCATCCGCTTGAGCAACTTGCTGCATTCCGAAGAGCACGAACAGAACCGCCACTGCGACTATTGTGGATGCCCGCATTGGAACCTCTTTCTTAAGATTGATGATTTCGGGTGATTCTGCTCATCTTCACCAGTCGATGAGCCAGGCCATGCCTGTTGAGACCGATCGCACGCTGGTCAATACGGATCGCGTGGCATGTCCACGCGTTCAGCTTCTGCTCAGAGAGGTTGCGGGGTGAGGGGCGCCGTTGCTAATGACCCTCTGCTGCACCTTGCCATAGCATGTCGTATCCCAGTTCTTTGGTGTCGGAACACATGGCCGCCAGTGCAGCAAATTTGTTGGTGAAGATTTCGTCCGCATGGGATCGTTCGTGATCTTCGAACGAACGCCAATAGGTGACGATAACATAATGGTCATCGGCGGTTCTGGATGCAGAGAGAGATCCCTCCTCTGATACAAAGCCGGAGAATTTGAACACTTGTCCGGCGAGGAATCCGCCTTTGTCGCCTCCGTAGGTTCCTTTGACGACACTGCAGAGTTCTCCGACGGCCAATTCAACGTCTTCAAACGTAACTCCGGGCTTGAGGGTTACGGTATTGAACAGCATTTTGGCTCCGAAGGGCAGTGTGATTGGACCGAACATGTGATCCTCCTAGGAGGCTATTGAATAAGTCCATCCGCAGCAGTGGTCCAGCCTGCATGATTCATGACGATTCGCCGCGAAGTGACGGAGCGGCGCACAACTCGCGTAACATGTGAGCCCTGTCCCTGACTGTCGCACTCATGAGACGGCTTTCGATGCCAGCCCCATGGCTGACGGAGCACGGTCAAAACGGCTGCCGACAGGCAACAGGAATGCTTGTAGAAGCCGATTGAGCCAACCGTGAAGCGGTACGATTTCATAGGACCGTATTTCGAGATACCCGTTGCCGGTCTGTACCAGGAGTTTCCCCAATTGCTTGGCCATGATTTCTCCAGGATCTCTGCCTGAGGGAGACCCTTCATGAGGCTGCGCATCGTAAATCTTGATGGTTGTACCATTCAGAGATGCTGCGAGAGGTTCATAGGGTTGTAACGCGCGCCACAGATTTGCAATTTGTCTCGCGGACCCGTTCCAATCCAGCACGATGTCGGCGGCTTTCTTCTTTCCATAATAGGTACGTTCCGCGATATTTTGTGGCTTGGGATTGAGCGTCCCGTGCGCTATGGCATTGACGGCTCCTGTCAGCAGCGCGGCCGCGGCATGGTGTTGTCGCTGCGTCAATTGCCCCGCATTTTCGTTCTCTCCAATGACCAGTTCTTGTTGGGCGACAATAGCCCCTGCGTCAATTTTTTCCGTCATCACATGAACGGTAATCCCCGCAGTCGATTCCCCGTTCTTGAGCATCCAAAATGCCGGATGTGGTCCTCCGTAACGAGGGAGTAGTGAGGGATGACAGTTGAAGACTCCCAATCGAGGAGTTTGGAGAAGGTCCGCTTTTAGAATCTGAGGGAAGAAAAAGACGACGATAAGATCAACGCGCAAGCCTTTCACATAGTCGATAAACGCTGGAGCGTTCACGTTGGGGCAGGGAACTCGCGGGATCTTCTCCTTATCGAGCCATCCCCAAGCATCGAACCTGGGTTTAATTATCTTTATCGGTTTAGACTTGCACAAGATCGCGTTGACGGTGGATCTGACGGCATAACACAGGCCGCTACACTTTGGGCCTCGTTTCCACGTGGGGCGAGCCCAGGCTACAATCTCATGCCCGCAAGCTTTCACTTGCCGGCCAAAATCCCAGTCGTCAACCTCAGAAAGGACCAAAAGACGTAGAGCGGATCCTTGAGGGATCGCTTCTGTATAGGGGTGGGGGCTCATACGTATGTGTCCCTGAATCCCATCCCGCAGAACCACGTGTACAGCAGTTTCCCGCTAAATATAGCAGAAAGGGGTTCTGGTCTTATACTCCAGCGTTGCAGAACCCGTCTGTACTCTTTCCGCCGATTCTCTCGTTTTCCTTTGATCGTTCACAGCCGTACGGTGACGGCTTTGACCTCGGTGTACAGTTCCAGCGCATCGTGGCCCATCTCGCGGCCCCACCCGGATTGCTTGTAGCCGCCGAAGGGCAGCGCGGCATCGAAGATGTTGTAGCAGTTGATCCACACCGACCCCGCGCGCAGTTCGGCCGCGATGCGATGCGCCTTGCCGACATCGCGGGTCCACACCGCCGCCGCCAGGCCATAGATGGAGTCGTTTGCCGTCTGGAGCACGTCCTCCAAATCTGTAAACGGCATTGCGCATACAACCGGCCCGAAAATTTCCTCCTGCATAATTTTCATATTCTTCGTGGTGTCGACCAGTACGGTCGGTTCCACAAAGTAGCCTTTGTTCCCTAGCTTGTGCCCTCCGACTACTGCTTTGGCGCCTTCGGAGAAACCCGACTCCAGATAACCAAGCACGCGCCGCTGCTGCTCGTCCGACACCAGCGGGCCCATTTGGGTGGAGAGGTCCATGCCCGGCCCGACCTTGATCTTCTTCGCGTCATCGACCACGCCCGCCACCACCTTGTCGAAGATACCCTTCTCGACAAAGAGCCGGGAGCCCGCGCAACAGCATTGACCTTGATTGAAAAAGATCGCGCTCGAGACCCCGGGTATGCTCGCCTCAACATCGGCGTCGTTGCACACGATGTTGGGGGACTTCCCTCCCAGCTCCAGAGACACTTTTTTGAGATTGTCCGCTGCCGCTCCAAGGATGAGCTTTCCCACTTCGGTGGAGCCGGTGAAGGCCACCTTATCCACGTCCGGGTGCGCCGCTAGCGCTGCGCCGGCGGTTTCTCCAAACCCAGGTACGACGTTGACTACTCCGTCCGGGAATCCCGCTTCGCAGATCAATTCGCCAAGTCGCAAGGCCGACAGCGGCGTCTGTTCGGCAGGTTTCAAGACGATGGTGCAGCCGGCGGCCAGCGCCGGGCCTAGCTTCCAGGCCGCCATGAGCAGCGGAAAGTTCCAGGGGATGATCTGTGCCACCACGCCGACCGGCTCGCGCAGTGTGTAGGCGTGATACCGGGCGCCGGGCGTATAGGGCACTGAAAGAGATATCGTGTTGCCTTCGATTTTGGTTGCCCACCCCGCCATGTACCGGAAGAGGTCCACGGCCAACGGCACATCCGCTGCGCGGGCTACGCCGATCGGCTTCCCATTGTCGAGCGATTCCAGTTGGGCGAATTCTTCCAGGTGAGACTCGAGAAGATCGGCGAGTTTCCAGATCAGCCGCCCACGCTCCGAGGCTGTGAGCGTGCACCACGGGCCGCGCTCGAAGGCGTTCCGTGCAGCCGTGACCGCCTTGTCAACATCGGCGCTGGCGCCTTCGGCCACTTGGGCCAGAATTTCTCCCGTGGCCGGGTTATAGGTCGAGAAGGTTTTCCCCGATGCCGCTTCGAGCCACTTGCCGCCGATCAGCATTTTCCGGGGCGCGCTCACAAAGGTTTTCACCAGATGGTGAGTCGGGATTTCCACCGTTGCTGTGCTCATGGTGTTCCTCCTCTCTGTATATTGCGGCTAAGTTAGCCGGCTGCGGAAAACTCAGTTTGCGCTCAACCCTTGATGTGATTTTACGAATGGTGCTGGTGCAAGAACGGCTTGCAGGGTGCTCAAAATGGTCGTCCAGCGCGGCCGCAACGAGCGAAGAGGCGAAATCGTACTCTGTGCCGTACGTTGAGCCTCTGAGCGACGTGAGAACAAAGCTGGCGGACATTTTCAGCATCCTGCGAGGTACGTAGAACCGAGTATAACAACACCCCATTATACATGAACGGGAATACGGTGATAATCGCGAGAGGGTGGAATCCTGGCCGCCATAGCTTTTTACGGCAGGTCGTACACGGCACGATGAGCTTCCCGGTTCGACCAACCGTCCATTGACAGAGCCTCCCGCAGCACGTAGCTTGACCTGGTTGATCATTGTGACGTTTCGCAGGTGTTGAGCGTTGAGGACCTCATCGATGACTGAACAGGTCAGCGAGAGCCCCAGCTATCAGGGAGTAGCGGTCTTCTCCTACGGTTTCAGGCCGTTTTTTCTCGGCGCCGCCCTGTTTGCCGGTGTGGCCATCCCTGTCTGGATTGTGATGCTGGTCGGGGTCGGCAACTCGATCTTTCTCTATCCGGCGCGGGATTGGCATGTGCATGAGATGGTCTTTGGGTTTCTCCCCGCAGTGATCACGGGATTTTTGCTCACGGCCATTCCCAACTGGACCGATCGCCCGCCGATTCGAGGGTATGAGTTGATGCTGCTCTTCACCCTGTGGCTGGCCGGGCGCCTGCTGATCGCCATCCCATGGTTCACGCCCCTCGTGTCGGCCATTATCGACGTCGGGTTTCTTGTTGCGGTGGCAGGGCTGGTCTGGCGAGAAATTGCTGCAGCGAAGAGCTGGGATCGCGCGCCGATGGGGGTGCTGGTGAGTCTCCTGGCTTGCGCCAATATCCTGTTCCACGCGCTTACCTTGAGCGGCATGGCGGCGGATCGTACCGAGCGCGCGGCGATCGGTATGGTCATGATGCTGCTGACGTTGATCGGCGGGCGTCTAATCCCCACGTTTACCGACGAACTCCTGGTTGGATCCGGCAGGGCGGAACGGCCGACATCCTTTTCCCGTTACGATGGCCTATCGATCGCGCTCGTAGGATTTGCCGTTGTATCCTGGATTGTTCAACCGCACTCAATGGTGACTGGTTGGGTGTTCGTGACGGCCGGGTTGGCTAATCTGGGTCGTCTGGCACGCTGGTATGGCTGGCTCACATCGCGTGAGCCATTGGTGCTGATCCTGCACGTTGGATATGGTTGGTTCGCGTTGTCGCTGCTCATGCTGGGAAGCTCGATTCTCGGGATTGGTCTGCCGGCAGAGGATGCGGTGCATGCATTTACAGCCGGCGCAGTGGGCGCCATGACTCTGGCGGTGATGACTCGTGCCAGCCTGGGCCATACGGGGCGTCCTCGGCACGCATGTCCTGTGACGGTCTGTATCTACATGCTGGTCAACGTGGGTGCTGTGCTGAGGGTATTCGGGCCGATGACGGGTCTCTCAACCAACCTTGTCATGAGTGTGGCGGCAGGCAGTTGGAGTGGAGCCTATCTGCTGTTTGCCATGGTCTATGGACCATTCCTGCTCCGTCCAAGCCTCGACGAGTAAACAGGCGAGCAGCCATTACTTGGATGGAGTTTTCGACAGACTCAGTTTGCTGTTCCTATGCGCGTCCGAATCAATCTGTTTCAGAGCACTGAGCTGGTCCGTCAATTCCGCGATGCGTTTATCCCGGCTACGAATCTTCTGCCGGAGCGTGTGTACGGCTAGCCCCGGGTTTTTAAGCGTTTCCCCAGTTCGCAATGTGAGAGATGTATTTGCCGCACGCTGTTGTCCCAGCCATGTACGCACAAGCCCTTTCATGACTGCCAACGCCCCATTGGGTTTGTCGACGGAAGCGGGGTGGGTTGTCCGGTTGGCAAGAAACCGGATCCAGCGCGCGCTTGAGTCTGCAAATGGACCTTTTGGCGCGACGGCAATCGCCTGCTGAAAGGAGGCCGTTGCCGTTTCTCCATTCTCGAATAACGCGATCATCGCACGTGTGAAATGCACCTGATCGCAGGACTGGTTTTGTGTACAGGTACTCAGCCGTATTTCTTGTTCTCGATGGACGGTTTGCAAGATGACTGCGTCGGTTGCATCGGCTTGAAATAATGGTTCAGAGCCCGGCGCTGGGGCGCCATTCATCATCGCACATCCCCATAGCATCCCCGCCATCAAAAGCCAGAGTCCATGACGAAGCCACATCGCAAAGCCTCTTGTTGCGCCGAGATCTCAGTGCCGGTACTAAGGCAAGTTTAGCAGATGGTATGGATTTTGACGGGTTAGGAGCAGAGGCAAAACACGGGGTTATGCTATCATTCTGACCACCTCGTCCGGGCATGGTGGTCATCAGACGGTTCTCTGTCTATTCCTCGCGTTGACACATCGGATCGTCGGCGGTAGCGTACCGTCTCCTTTCTTCCACACTTGGAGGTCCCATGACGACTGTTTCGGAGATCGCACCGGATGTATTCAGAATTTCGACGTTCGTGCAGGATTTCAATCTGCAGTTCAATCAGTTTCTTGTGCGCGACGATGAGCCGTTGCTGTTTCATACCGGTCCACGCGCGATGTTTGCCGAGGTACGGGACGCCGTCGCGACGTTGCTTGACCCTGCGACGGTCAAATGGCTCGGCTTCAGTCATCTTGAGGCGGATGAGTGCGGCTCGTTGCGGGAGTGGCAGCAGCTTGCGCCGAAGTCCATGGCCGTGTGCAGTGTGGTGGGCAAGTTGGTGAGCATCGACGATTGTATGGCGGTGCGTCCTGCGTTGGGGATGAAGGACGGAGACGTGCTCAACACGGGCATGTATCGTTTCAGTTTTCTGCACACGCCGCATGTGCCGCACTGCTGGGAAGCAGGACTGTTGTTCGAAGAGACCCAGCGCACGCTGTTGTGTTCGGACCTCTTTCATCAAGACGGGGATGTTGAGCCGGCTACGCATTCTGACGTGCTGGGCCGATGCAGACAGACGCTGGTGGAGTATCAACAAGGGCCGCTGGCCAACTATATGCCGTACACGTCGCTCACAGAGCCGACCCTCCATCGGCTGGCCGAGTTGCAGCCGAAGACCTTGGCGACGATGCATGGGTCGGCCTTTGTCGGCGACGGCGCCCGGGCGCTCCGCGATTTGGCAACAGTATTTAAGGATGTGCTCGGACCGAAATAGCACGAGAATCGGGAGGCATCAGTAACCATTCGCTGCTCGTCCGCGCGCGTGGTTCCGCGATGCTCCTTAGGCGCGTATCTGTGCAGCGAGAGCAGGTGGCTCTAGTCAACGATCACAGAGGTGAGGATTTCCGGTCTGGTTACTTCGCAATCGTGATGCTCGGGACGCCGACGCGAGGCACCTCGCTGACGGTCATTTGGAACAACAGATACAGCATTTGGAAGGCTTCGCGGTTCCAGCGTGCCAGCGGTCCGGTGGTGTTCACGGCGTAATATTTTCCGTGATATTGGATTGAGAGGTCGGCCCCTGAGGGAGATCCATCCGACAGCAGGAGCTCCATTGTGGAGGCGGGATTTTCGAGGACCGGCGGGGTTCGCGGATCTTTGTCGACATGGTATTCGGGGTCTTCTTCAAGCGATCGGCCCAGAAAGTTGAGAATGGTGTTGAAGCTCCGCAAGCGGAACACTCCCTTGAGTGGAAATTCCCCTCCGACGTGTTTCGGACGGATGTCGAAGGACACATCGCTGAGCTGCCCTTCCTCTGTTTCGTCAATCAATCGGGCACGCTCCTCGGGTGAAAGTGTGTTGGGGTCATAGTTGGTGATATGAATTTGTCCGGCGATTTGTTTTCGAAGGGTGTAGCTGTTGTCTTTCTGATTGTAGGTCACGTGATACTCTTTCTGTAACGTGTGAAAGCCCTCAGCTGTGACCGAGCCTGCGGGAATGGTCCAGGTCCGATAATAGGTAAGCGGTTCGGCAAAGAGCTGGTTCTGGTCCTGAATGGCCGAGAGGTGCGTCACCACTCGACGGAACATCTCGTAGCCTGTCCGGTCCGCAGGCGTATTGCGGTAGGCAACCTCCTGGCCATTCTCTGTGATCCACAGTTCCTGGGCCATCAGTCGAAGCAATAAATCGATGTCGTACCGCTGCCGGAGGAGGTGGAGGAATTTCGTTTCCTGAAAGGGGGTTAAGAGCCGCTTGGTAAACTCTTCCCCTTCCATCGGAGCGATACTGAAGGTAGGGTTCTCGGCCACGCTCCCGCCGAAGATCGGCATAAGCGCCTTGCTGGCATCTCCGGTGAGCGCCGGAGTGGCCCCGGCGCTCACCCGGAAATCGAACGTGGCGGCAATGTTCGAGACGCCGGTGAAGTGAATCGGTTGATGCTTATGGGCGCGGGCGATGTTGATGAGCAGCTGTTTGGAGATGGCATCCGTGACTGCCTCATCATAGGCCGTTACGGCGCGATTCAGCGTGATGGGTGAGAGGCAGCCGGTTACGGTCAGGCTGCAGAAGATTCCCGCCACGGCCAATCGCGCGAGGGATGTTGATCGCTGCCCCATCGTCATGTGATCGACCTTCGAATCAGCCCGACGACTCTTCGGCAGGTTTGTAGCATAACCGATACGGGTTGCCTAGCGGATCACTGCCAGGGTGTCTGATATTGAGAATCCTCCGTTAAGAGGAATGAAAAGCAAGCCTGCTTTTGACCGATTCAGGTGAAAGCGAGGACGCGATCGTTCTCGACGAAATCGAATTGCCGGACAAAATTGAAAACAAAAATGCAACAGGGCGTACATGATTGTACGTATAAGTAGTCCCCACAGTTCTAAGTTATTGATAATACGACATTTGCAATCTTGGACTGCATATTGCTCTCTCCTCGAGCAAGTTCACTTTTACAATGAGGGAGAGAATAATCATGGAATGCCCGAAGTGCAAAGGATTGATGATGTTGGAACGCTTCTCGGATTTCTTCCTGGCCTTCTATGCGTGGAAATGTATCAACTGCGGAGCGGTCATCGATCGAACGATCTCCAACAATCGGAGAAACAGCCTCGTAGCGAAAGCGGCAAAAGACGTTGAATCTGTTACCGTATAGCATTCTGACATATGGACAGCGGAGTTCCGGCATAGGCAGGCTCGGACTCCGAGAGCTTGGGGACTAGAACCTCTGTCGGGTTTTCAGGCAACGGCCGCTCGTGGTGGAAAACCCCCAGCACAGCACATGATTGAATCCTCGGCTCCGACACTTCCCGCCACCTTCAATCCCTAAATAATCTTGTGACCCATGCCGAAATCCTGGCAGGTGGTGAACCGGCCGGCCATCCGCAATGTCGGCCAACGAAACCAGGCTTATTTCTGCTTGGTCTTTTTCTCCTTGCAAGGTGCCGGGCGGCTGAGTTCCGCCGGTAATTTCGTCTGCTCGTCCACGCAGGCTGTATCGAGTTGAGCCTGTGTCAGCCCTGAGACGGAAGAGAGGTTGGCTCCATGCAGCGTCGCGCGACGGAGGTCTGCTGCGCCGAGTTGCGCGCCGGTGAGATTGGCTCCTGATAACGTGGCGCCCCGGAGGTTCGCTTCTTGGAGGTTGGCATGGGTGAGATTCGCACGGGTGAAGTTCGAACCGTTCAGGTCCGCTGCCACGAGGTTGGCCGATTCCATGGTCGCCTCATTGAATTGTGCGTGATGGAATTGGGCGTTCGGTGCGTAGATCTCGCTGAGGTCTGCCTTCGTAAAGATGGCGCCGACTCCACGTGCGCCGATCAGCACAGCTCGATACAGTTCGACATCTCTCAAATCCACCTGGTCCAGGACTGCCGTATACAAAATCGCCATCCGAAGTTTGCCTGACTGTATCTTCGCCTTGATCAACTGCGCTCCTTCCAGATTGGCTCCCTCAAAATCGGCCTGCTGCAAGCCGGCCGAACGGAAGTTCGCGTACCGCAGGTCCGCCCCGCGGAGAATGGCCTCGCGCAGGTTGGCTCCCACCAGACTGGTGCCGTCGAGATAGGCGCTTTCTAAATCTGCTTCAACCATCAGGGCTCCGTCGAGCTGCGCGCCGTCGAGGAGTGCTCCTTGCAGATTAGCCTGTTGAAGGTTGGCGTTGGTCAAAACGGTTCGGCGGAGGTCGGCTCCCATCAGATCAGTCCCTGACAGGATGGCCCGGGCGAGGTTGGCGCCGTAGAAGTAGCTTTCGACGAAGGAGGCGTTGGTCAGATCAGCCGAGGCGAGGTCTGCTCCTTCAAAATGGGCTCGTTCGAAGGTGGATTCGCGCAGTTGTGCTCCGGTCAGGACGGCGTTATAGAGCGCCGCTTCATCGCCGATCGCACGGAACAGATTGGCGTGAGGCAATCGTGCATGCCGGAGATCGGCTCCTGCCAGGGTGCTGTCTTTCAAATCGGCTCTCGTGAGATCGGCTCCGGCGAGACTCGCTTGCGACAAATCACTTTCGCGCAGATTCGCCTGGCTGAGGAGGGCCCCTTCCAGTCGCGCCCGTTCCAGATCGGCTCCGGCAAGTTTCGTCTGGCGCAGGTCTGCCTGGCACAGATCCGCTTGTTGAAACTCATGATTCTCACGGTGTTCGAGCCACTGTCCATGGGATTCCACGATCGCCTGCAGCTGCTTGGGCGGAACGGTTTTCTTTTTGTACGTGCTCTCACAGCGGGTGGGGTGACTGCTTGCCTGGCTTGGCTCTGCCGCATGAGTGATGGCCGGCAGGGCGAGAACGAACGGTGCCAGGATTGTGGCTAGGACGGCGTGTTGTGTCATGCTGATTCTCCGAAATGATCTGTTTGTTCTGCGGGATGTGACAGTCTCAACGCGCTTGTTGGGCTAACAGGCGGATGTAGGCCACCACATCCTGCATTTCCCCATCTGTCAGCCGGCCTCGCCACGCATGCATAGGACTGAAGACGACTCCGTGTTCAACGGTCCTCAATAGCTCTTCGTCGGATTTCAGAAAGGAGGAAAAGCGGTGAAAGTTGGCCGGTGCGACCTTGAGATCCTTCGCGTCCGGTCCATCCCCCCAGCCTCCGATACCGTGGCAGGCCTGGCACTGGCGTTCATACACAGCTTTGCCGCGTGTGCTATCCGCTGGATATTCTTGCGCGCGGAGGAGAGGGGCGAATAGGAGGATGATGACCCCCAAGATCAGAGTAGCCGTCATGCTTCGGGAGAAAATACGCATCACGCCTCCTAAACAGCTGCGGAAAACTTCTGGTCTGTCTGGTTTATCTGGTTAGTTTCATTCAACCAAAAAAACCAGACAAACCAGATAGACCAGATAACGTCTTCTTACGCAAGCGAACTTTTTCAGCATGCTGCTAGCTTTTCTTGGTCGTGTGGGCCACAAACGACGTATAGAGCTGCTGCATCTTGGTGCTGCCGCACTTCGGGCATTTCACGTTGGCGGATTCATGTTCCTTTAGCGTCAACACCACCAACGATTCCTTCCCGCAGTCGAGGCATTTGTAGTCATACATTGGCATGGCTATTTCCCGTTTTATGCGAGGCCCACTTCTCGTAGTTCTTTCGAAGTTCGATGGCCATGGCATCGAAGGCGGCTCTGATGGCTTCTTCGAACGTCTTGTCTTCCTTGCGGGCCGTCATGGTTTGGCGGCCAGGGAGCGTGACGACGATGAGCGCCTCGGCGACGTTAGCCAGCTTTTTGTGGTGAAGATTTTTCGTCAGGGTGACCCGCCCATGAATCAGATCCTGGTGCCTCCGTTGGAGATCTGCCATGCGGGATTCAATCTCACTTTTCCAGCGAGCAGTCATCCCGACGTTCCTACTTTCAATTTCAAGCTCCATGCGGCCTCCAAATCGTGTATTCGCTCTTGTTCGGTTTGTCTGGTTTTTTTTGCTTGAACGAAACTGACCAGATAACCCGCCGTTGGTTGATATCAGCAAACGATGTGCCGTTCTTGAACAGAGGCTTGAACGCTGATTATCCTGCTCTATTCCCGATCGCTCACCCCTGGCGTTGACTTTGAGTGGCGCATTTTCCCCCAGTGGCATTCCTGAAAGTGAAGCTCAATGCGTCAGTATCCGGCCGGCGATTTCTACTGCGAGGTCCGGGAGTTTTTAGGTATGATGACTTCTATGTCACTAGGTCGGCGAGAGTTTGCACCGGGAGCCTTGCTCCGCAATCCACATGTCATGACCGTGCTTCCAGGCCGTTGGCCCCGCCGAGGGCTCCTGACCGGAGTCCCGACCGAGTCTCGGCTCTTTACCACAGAGTCTCACACCCAATTGCTGGGCTTCTGCCACTGGCAGCCAGATCGGGCCGCGTGTCAGACCGTAGTACTCGTGCACGGACTTGAAGGCTCCAGTGAGTCTCACTATATGCGTGGTATCGCTTCGAAAGCCTATCGCGCAGGATTCAATGTCATCCGGATGAACCAGCGGACGTGCGGCGGGACCGAACACCTCACGCCGACGCTGTACAACAGCGGCTTGAGTCAGGACTATCGAGCCATCGTCCATGAGCTGTCGCGCGTGGACGGATTCACTCGCATCTGGCTCGTCGGCTATTCGTTGGGAGGGAATCTTGTTCTGAAAGCGGCCGGAGAGGCCGGCTCGTCAGAAGCAGCATTGGCCGGCGCAATCGCGGTTTGTCCGACGATCGATCCGATGCAATGCGCCAAGGCGTTGGAAGCACCTCGAAACTGGGTCTATCACTATCACTTTTTGACCCAACTCAAAAGGCGCATGCGACGGAAAGCGGTGCTCTTTCCCGGTAAATGGAACCTCGCGGGACTTGACCGCATTCGCATCCTCAGCGAATTTGACGACCGCTACACAGCTCCGGATGGAGGGTACGCCAGCGGCGCCGACTACTACGACCGCTCAGGCGCAGGCCATGTACTCGATTCTATTGCCGTTCCCACCCTCATCATCACGGCGCAAGACGACCCCTTCATTCCCTACTCCATGTTTACGGTGCCGCAGATTCGGCACCACCCGAACATTCGAGTCATCGCGCCTCGCCACGGAGGCCACTGTGGATTCTTTCACTGGACGCCCAACGGAGAAGATTCATACTGGGCGGAGAATCGGATTGTGGATTTCCTGCGGAGCTGAACCGCCCCGCCTACCCAGCATGATTCACGAAGAATTCTCCTGTAAGTGCCCAGCGCTGCGCATGAGCGTGAAGCGCGAAGACTGACTGGTCTCTTTTGTTTTTCTGGTCTGTTTCGTTTGTTTGGTTGAACCAGATAGACCAGATGGACCAGATCCACCCGCGCATCTCGCGCTGCCGCCCGCTTTATTATAGGTGAAACGCCAGCACCGGGCACGGCGTTTTGTGCAACACAGCATGAGACACGCTGCCGAGCACGAACCGGGTGATTCCCTGCCGGCCGCTTGTGCCCATCAGGATCAGGTCCGATCGCAGAGTGGCGGCTTCTTGGAGAATCATGGTAGACGGTGTCCCGACGACGACGACTCCATGCGCCTGATAACCTATGGCGCGCAGACGTTCTGCCGCACCATCGAGGTAGCCGGCTTGCTTCTCCAGAATCTCGGTAGAGGCAGCGGCAGCATCAGCATTACCGGGCCATGGCGGTTCTGTCGAAGGCAAGACGGTCAATAGCGTTAGTTCAACCGTATCGTGAAACGGCTTGAGTTGCAGAAAGCGAATAGCGGATTCTGTGTCGGACGGACCTTGAAGCGGCAGCAGGATCTGTTTCATGGCTTTGACCGGGCCGTTCACGATCAATGTGGCGCAGTGGGCGAGGGTGAGGATGCGGTGCGACACACTTCCGAGCAAGCGCTCCTTGACGGGGCCAAGACCCCGTGCTCCCATTACGATGAGATCGGCTTTCTGTTCCTCAGCCATCGACACGATCACTTCTGCCGGAGGTCCCATTCGAAGGTGTTTCGTTGAGGGACCTGCGTGCAGCGGAAGGAGAGACTGCACCCGATTGAGCAGCCGCTCCCCATCCTCACGCATGCTTTGCTCAAGAGTCTTATAGATCTCCTCAGCCACTTCCGGCAGCATCATCGGATAGGCAGGCCTCGGAACGTTCAATGCGTGAAGGAGGGTGAGCTGTTCTGCGCGGGCCAAGTATTTCAGGACATGAACGGCCTCATACGAATTATCCGATCCGTCTACCGCGAGTAATGTGTTCATCGAAGAGACTCCTTTGTTTGCGCACCTGTATTGTCGAACTGAGCAGGATGAAAGTGTTGCTGAAACCAGAGGAGAGCATGCTCTGCCACCTCTTCAAGCGTGCCTGGCTCTTCGAACAGATGCGAGGCGCCCGGCACGATCACCAGACGTTTAGAGCAGGAGAGCAGTCGGTAGGCTGCCCGGTTCATCTCGATGACCGGCTCGTCGTTTCCACCGACAATCAGTAGAGTCGGTGCGGTGACTGATGGGAGAAAGGGTTCGGCCAGGTCCGGTCTGCCGCCCCGTGACACGACAGCCTGAATCGACGAGGGATCACGGGCCGCCGCCTGCAGGGCCGCGCCGGCGCCGGTACTGGCGCCGAAATAACCGATGCCCAGGCTCTTCGTCCGGGCGTCTTGTTCAAGCCAGGCTTTGGCCAATAGAACCCGATCTGCCAGCAGGTCGATGTCGAAGACCTTGCAGCGCTCCTCGGCTTCATCGGTGGTCAGGAGATCGATCAAGAGCGTGGCCACCCTTCCTTGCTGGAGCTGGCGGGCGACGAAATTGTTGCGCGGGCTGAATCGCCCGCTGCCGCTCCCGTGGGCGAAGATCGCCACGCCGTGCGGCGACAAGGGAATGACCAGATGGCCGTTCAGCCTCACGTGGCCGGATCGGATCGTCACGTCTTGTGGGGCGTGCATTTCTTCCGATGATCCCATCGGAGACCTCTTTGTCCTGCTTTCACAGAATCAGTGCGGCGATCACCAGATACACCGCCACACTGAGAATATCTTGCACTACGGTGGCCACCGGCCCGCTCGCGAGGGCGGGGTCGATGCCCATTCGGCTTAGTCCAATCGGTAAGAGGCTGGCGACGAGCGTTGCCAGCATCGTGGTCAACGCGAGCGAAAGCGTGATCGTCAAGGCGATCGATCTCGTCCCGCCCCAGGCCAGCAGGCAGGCTCCGGCGGATAGTCCCACGATACTGCCGATGAAGAGACCGACCGTACCTTCCCGTAGTAATTGGGCGCCGAGCGTCACCTTTCCGTAGGCCAACGCACGAACGAGGATCGTTTCTGTTTGGGTCCCGACGGCGTCGGCCATATACACGACTAACGGCAGAAAGAAGGCCAAGGTGATGTTGTCTTTCAGCGACGATTCGAACAACGATGCGATACCACCGGCCAAGAATCCTCCCACCAACCCGATCAGGAGCCAGGGTATACGCGCCCGAACTATCTGAGTAATTCCTCCCATTTTCGGCGGGGCCGGATGGAAGGCGGCAAGACCACCCATGCGCAGAATGTCGTCCACGTGTTCTTCATGCAGCAGCGTCAGTAGACGACCGATAGGGATGGCGCCCATGAATCGCCCTGGCGTGTCGAGCACCGCCACGTCGGCATCATGCTGCTCGACGGCGAGCAGGGCCACGGTTTCCGCATTGTCGCCAGTTCGGACGATCAACGGGGAGTTGCCGCGTACGCTACCCAATCGAGCATCCAAAGGAGCCACGAGTAGCCGCTCGATCGGAACCTGGCCGACGAGCTGGGACCGCTCATCGAGCAAATAGATGTGACCGACTTCGTCCCACGACCGGCTCCGCAAAGCTTCCATCGTCTCCGCTACCATGGCGTTCGGGTGGGCTTGCGGTACAGCCGCCGTCATCAAGTCCGCTGCGGTAGCCATGGGCACTGATTCCTATGACGTCGGCGGGGCCAGATTGTCACGGCGAAGGTGCGTGCCGATCAATCGTTTCACTGTAGGCCGCAACATCGGTGGCATGGCATCCCACACATCTTTGGTCCTCCGATTCTGCGCGATGAGCCATCGCGGATGACTAGAACCTATCTCAAAATCATTATTCCGACTTCTCGGCGCACTGTCTGCTCCCCTCCTTCGTAAGGAGGGGTAAGGGGAGGTCGAATCTCTGGTCGGTCACCATGGCCATGTTGGGCTGGCATGAGCCGTAGTGACCAGCC
>CBDDRH010000046.1:0-6104 GCA_965233025.1 uncultured bacterium | reverse complement strand
GGGGGAGGGTGGTCTCCCGGCGCAGTTGAGTCCGGGCAAGCGATCGAGGGGATGGGCGGGAGAACAGCCGAACCGGTTGAATCACATACGGCGAAGTCCAGTGATCCGTAGATAGGGCAACTTGTATCAGTCCGTTTCCATCGTTGGAAACTTCTTCCGGCCGGCCAACAAGCCGCTATCGTTTCCACGAACATCAGCTATCGAAGAAGATGCCTCAAGGCGTCTTCCCCATATTGAGATATGTAGCTGTGACGGGTGCAGCCCGTTGAGTTGGCTCAGCTTTCATCCAGCGCGCGTTACTTGCTCCCGCTCTGCTGAAGCGACTCCAGCACCTGGTCGAGACTGAAGCTGCCGACTTTCTGGCTTGGCGGGAATTCCTTGAACGACATCAGGAATTGCCCGATGTATTGTTGTGCCGGCACGAGGAGGAAAAGGCGGTCCGCCCTCCAGCGCCAGTATTCCCAGCTATGCTCGGCCTGTTCGAACGGGTCGGTGCGGAGGTTGAATATCCTAGGGACGCGCAGCGGCACGAACGGCTCCTCCCAGACGTCAAATCCATGTGCGCGTTGCTCAGCAAAGACGATTTTCCACTGGTTGTAGCGCAGCCCTACGAGCGAACCATCGTCGTTGAAGTAGAAAAACTCGTGACGCGGATTGGTCCCACGGCCTGCGAGCGAGTCGGTGATGTTGTAGCCGTCGAGATGGACTTTAAAGGTCTTGTCGCCGACCTTCATGCCTTTCAGGAGCTGCTCCTTCACGTCCGGCACACCGGCGGCGGCCATCATCGTCGGGATCATGTCCATGTGTGAGTAGATTTCGTTGTTCACCGTGCCCGGTTTGATGACGCCCGGCCAGCGGATGGCGCAGGGCACGCGGTAGCCGCCCTCCCAATTGGTGTTCTTCTCGCCGCGGAAGGGCGTGGTACCGCCATCGGGCCAACTGGCTACCTCGGCACCGTTGTCGGTGGAATACATGACGATGGTGTTGTTATCGAGACCGAGTGACTTGAGCTTATCGAGCAACTGGCCGACCATTGCGTCGTGCTCAACCATGCCGTCAGGATAGATACCCAGCCCGGTCTTGCCTTCGCTTTCCTTTTTGAGGTGAGTATGGATGTGCATGCGGGTGGAGTTCCACCAGAGGAAGAAGGGCTTGTCTGACTTTGCGGCCTTATCAAGATAGGCAAGTGAGGCATTGGTGACCTCTTCGTCGATCGTCTCCATGCGCTTCTTGCTGAGTGGACCGGTACTCTCGATTTTCTGTGTGCCATCCGGGTTCGCCCAAGTGTGGATCACACCGCGCGTTTGAAACTTCTTGATCAGGGCGGGATCTTTGAAGTAGTCCGCGTTCTCGAACTCTTCCTCGGCGTTGAGGTGGTACAGCGAGCCCATGAACTCGTCAAAGCCGTGCGCCGTCGGCAGAGTGTCGTCAGCGTCGCCGAGGTGATTCTTGCCGAACTGCGCGGTCATATAGCCCTGCGCCTTGAGCAACTGGGCAAGGGTCACATCCCGTGACTGGAGCCCTTCCTTGGCACCCGGCAGCCCGACCTTGAGGTTGCCGGTGCGGAAGCCGCTCTGGCCTGTGATGAACGCGGAGCGTCCGGCGGTGCAGCTTTGCTCGCCATACCAGTCCGTGAATAGCGCACCCTCCTTCGCGATGCTGTCAATGTTCGGGGTTTTATAGCCCATCATGCCCTGGTTGTAGGCGCTGATGTTCCAATAGCCGATGTCGTCGCCCCAGATGACAAGGATGTTGGGTTTTTTGTCGGCAGCGACTGCAGGGAGCGCGCCGGTGACCAGTGCTATCACTCCTATGAGGATAGACCATCGGAGAATGCGACTCATGATTATTCCTCCTTAGTTAGCGCGCTCGTTTTGTCGCGTGCCGCGTGACGAACTGCAACCTTTGAATCTAACTCCCTGGCCAGGAGAAGCACCTGTCATCGGCGGGAACACCTGACTCGTGCATCAATAAGAACTGATGAATTTAAACTCCACCCTTCAGGCTGCCTTCACGGAACCGTTCACCATCTTTTCCACAAAATGGATCAAAAGCGAAGGCTAAGGATGATGGGGGACGAAAATCTAACAATCGGGAGTGAGGAATGCAAGTATTACAGCGTCAACGAGAGTCGCAACGACATCGCGTCTCTCCTCTCCGGGCTATGACGGGGCACGCTCGCGATACGAGAGCGCCCCGTGTTTATTCACAGACGCCGGGTTAGTCCGCCATGGTCTTGCGCGTGTGAGCCTCGCTCACGACGTGCTGTTCTACCTCGGCATTCGCCGCTTTCATATCTTTCAAGTCAATCGTAACGCTGTTGATCTTGCCTGTGAACTTGTTGTTGCCTTCCTTGTAGTCCTCCGTAACCGGCGTCGCCTCATCCACACCGACATCTGCGCCTTCATCGGCTGAGAAGAAGCAACACTGCGTACGTTCGATCCGCCCTTCGGCCACTTTTTGGCCATTCACGAGGATCGTCCCGATGCCACCATTGCCCATGCCGGGACCATCGGAAGCAAACTCGTATCGAATCGTCGCCTTGCCCGCCGCAAGCGGCTGCGGCGCGGCAACAGTGAACCGCTGCAAGCCAAGGAAGTTGTAGGTGTACGTCGGCTTGCCATCCTTCATGTATAGACTCCAACCGCCGAACCGCCCAGCCTGGGCGAGGATCACGCCGTTGGCGCCACCTGTCGGGATCTCCACCTCAGCGGTAATCGTATGCGATTTGTTCTTCAAGTTGATGAACACGTTCTCCGACATCCCGATCATCCCCTCGTAGACCGTCAGAGATGTGCGACTCCCCATCAGATCGGGCCGCCCAGCCGAGGCCGGGATCATACGCTCAAAGACTCGGTCATCAATGGGCAGCACCCGATATTTAATCGCCTCCTTCAGGAAGAGTTCTTGTAATTCCTTGAGCTTCACCGGATTCTTCACGGCCAGATTGTTGGCGAGGCTGAAGTCATTCCGGGTGTCGTAGAGTTCCCACTTGTCATCGAGGAGCGCTGCGCGTGGCTTTGCCTCCCACGGCGCCCGGTGCACGGTACCGGCCAACCAACCATCGGAGTAAACGGCCCGGTTGCCCATGATCTCGAAGTACTGGACATAGTGCCGGCTCGACGCCTTGGCATTCGCAAACGTGTAGACCATGCTCACGCCTTCGATCGGTTCCTGTGGTGTGCCATTCACGACTTTCGGCTCCGGTAACTCCGCCGCCTCCAGAACTGTCGGCGCAATATCGATGACATGATGGAACTGCGCGCGCACCTCGCCTTTTGCCTTGATGCGCTTGGGCCAATGAATCACCATCCCGTTGCGTGTGCCTCCGAAACTGGAGGCAACCTGCTTGGTCCACGTAAAGGGCGTATCACCCGCAACGGCCCACCCGGCGGCCATGTGGGGATACGACAGCGGACCGCCGAGGTCGTCGTAATGTTTCAGAATGTCCTGGACGGTTTCATGCACGTCGTTGAAATAGGTCATCTCGCTGAACAGGCCATTCATGCCGCCCTCGGCGCTCGTGCCATTGTCGCCGATGATGTAGAAGATCAGCGTATTATCCATTTGGCCCGTCTGCTCAACGGCCTGGACCAGCCGGCCGATCTCCGTGTCCGCGTACTCGCCGAAGCCGGCGAAGATCTCCATCTGACGGCTGAACAGTTTCTTCTCGTCATCCGAGAGCTTGTCCCAATCCTTGATAGCTTCGGGTTTGGGTGCGAGCTTCGTGCCCTGTGGGACGACGCCGAGTTTGATCTGTCGAGCCAGCGTCTCTTCGCGGAATTGATCCCACCCTCCATCGAACTGGCCCTTGTACTTCGCGATCCACTCCTTCGGGGCATGATGGGGAGCATGGGTGGCGCCGGGAGCGAAGTAGAGGAAGAACGGCTTGTTCGGCGTGAGCGACTTCTGGTAGCGCATCCAGTGAATCGCCTGGTTGGTCATATCGGTCATGAAATGGTAGTTCGGGTCTTTTCGCAACTCCACCTGTGTCAATCCATCGTAGAGGAGCGGCGACCATTGGTTGGTCTCTCCGCCGATGAAGCCGTAGAACTTGTCGAAGCCGGAGCGGGTCGGCCAGCGATCGGTCGGACCGGACGGGCTGACCTCCCAGGCCGCGGTCTCGTGGTTCTTACCGAAGAAGCCGGTGCTGTAGCCGTTCAGCCGCAGCATTTCGGCCAGCGGCGCCACGTTGTTAGGGCGGCTCCCGGTATTACCGGGAAACGCGGTGGAGATTTCCGTGATCGCGCCCATGTTGTTCATGTGATGATTACGGCCGCTCAGCAACGCGGCTCGCGTCGGCGAACAGAGCGCCGTTGTATGGAAATGGTTGTAGCGCAAGCCGTTGTCGGCGAGTCGCTCGACCGTCGGCATGTGGATAGGCCCACCGAACGCGCCGGACATACCGAATCCCATGTCGTCGAGCATGACAAGGAGCACATTCGGCGCGCCAGCCGGCGCCTTGACCTCAAATCTCGGCGGGGCTGTCGCCTTGCGGGCGTCCAACTCCGTGATCGGCGGACGCTTGGGTTCCGCAATGGGCAAGACCGTCCGATCTAACTTGTCCGCCGCCTGAGCTTGTGCAGGCCAAGAACCCTCAAGTCCCATCGTGAGAGCAGCGAGCGTGAAACTCACGGCTAGACACCCGACGGTGTGGCATCGACTCGTGGATAGTTTTCTGCTCATATGTGCACCTCCGTGGCTGATTCGAATTATGATCGTTTGTTCCGCTACGCTCCAAGTCCTATTTCATTGAGCAACCATCACACATTTTCTATAGCTACATCGCGTGGCCGCGGTTCACTCTTTCACCAGTTCCCGAGATTCACGAGATCGTACTGGAGGACGAAATTCAGCCTGAAGGCATCCCCGAGTGCTCCATCTTTCTGCTGGTGCTGTCCCCACAAGACCGCCGCGCCCACTGTAAACCCCGCTCCCGGTCTATACATCAGATTTGCTTCCGCATATTGCGTGTGGCTGAACAGCGTAGTCGGATTGGCGCTGGCCTGGGCCAAATCGGTCGAGTTGACTTTCAAGTAGCCATAGGTAGCGGTCGAGCGCCATCGCTCGGCCCAGAAGTGCTGATACGCGACATAGGCTCCATAGGTCGGCAGAGCAACAACCTTTCCAGCGCTGGTCAATCCTGCGTCAAGCCCGGATCCGGATCCCAGATCGATGATATAGCGGGCGATCCCTTCTCCTCCCGCCACCTGAAACACGATGTTGTCCTTTCCGTACACTCTCGCGGCAGCCGACAGCATGCCGCCCCATCCGAAGACCTGTTGCTCTCCCGTCGCGCCAACGAATCCTCCTATTGAGCGGAACAGCCATGCAGTTTGGACATGGAATCTGTCTTGTTGATAGCGGTACCGCGTGACGAAGTCCGGTAGGGGAGATGTCGCGGTGACGTTCACTGTGCCGGTCGGTGACGTGATGGCGCCGGGAATTGCAGACGAGGGTTGCTCCACAGATAGGGCGACGACGTTTTCCTTATTGATACCATAGGTATACCGAAGCTGCGGTTGAAATAGGAAGATCGCGGGAGCTGGACCCGCGAAGTCCACCGTGTCGGGAATCGCGTCCACATCTTTCCATAAAGACCAGGTTTGCCCGACCAGCACGTTCGCCCATTGCCCATAAAAGTGGCGGAGTCTGAATGCGGGAGTCGAATTCGGCCCGTTGTTAAAGTCGTTCTCGTAGTAGATGCGCAGAGGACCGTATGCGGTGTTATTACGCAGTTCGATACTGAGTCTCGAAGGGGCGACGCTCATGCTCGTGTTATCGTTACCTGGGTTGGGACTAGTAGGAATGGAAGAGGGAATAAACTTTGATGTATTACCCGCCGGCTCAAAGTCATGAATCAAATCCGTCCTCGCGAATCCCCCGATCCGGAGCATGCTTTGGGTCCCCGGGATGAGAAAAAACCCCCTGAGTTTCGGGTCGAACGGCGCATTGTCGAGGCGGGGATCCGCATAGGAGTCCTGGCGGAGGAAACCACGTTCTCGCTGATGCTCGGGAACTGTGGTGCTGGTTCCGGCCGTCGGCCGCTGCTGTTCGGCACCGGAAGACACATGACGTTCTCCCTCTTGAAACGATGCTCGCTC
>CBDDRH010000045.1:0-7316 GCA_965233025.1 uncultured bacterium | reverse complement strand
GGCTTGTCCGGCGCCTGCTCCGGCGACACCGTCATCTGAAAAATTTCATCCGGCGGCGACTCCCACGGATCTTCGAGAATGCCGCCCTCATAACTCACATGGAACAAATTGAGGTCCATGCTGTAGGGCTTGGCTTTCGTCACCGTGATGGGAATGCCGTGCCGATCGGCATACTCGATCAATTCGCGCCGCGACCGCATCGTCCATTCACGCCAGGGCGCAATGATCTTGAGGTTCGGCGCCAGCGCCGTGTAGGTCAGCTCAAACCTCACTTGGTCGTTACCCTTTCCGGTCGCGCCATGCGACACGGCCTCGGCGCCCTCTTTGAGGGCGATCTCGGCCTGACGCCGCGCAATCAGGGGCCGCGCGATTGAGGTCCCGAGCAGATAACAGCCTTCGTATATGGCGTTGCCGCGTAACATCGGAAACACATAGTCCTTTACGAAGGTCTCGCGCAGATCCTCGACGTAGACTTTTTTCACACCGAGCTTTTGCGCCTTCGCCTTGATCGCTTGCAGGTCTTCGCCTTGTCCAAGGTCGGCACAGAACGCGATCACCTCGCACTTGTAGGTTTCTTGTAGCCACTTCAAGATCACGGAGGTATCGAGCCCCCCTGAATAGGCCAACACCACTTTCTTCATGCTACGACTCATCGTCTCGGTCGACTCCTCTTGCCTAATAGGTTCGTTAAGATGGCTTTCTGCATATGGAGACGATTCTCCGCCTGGTCGATGATGACCGACTGCGGACCATCCAGCACCTCGGCGCTGATTTCTTCGCCACGGTGAGCAGGCAAACAATGCATGACGATCGCATCGGGCTTGGCACGATGCAACAGGCGGCTGTTTACTTGATAGGGCGCCAAGACTTTTAATCGTCGGGCATGTTCCCGTTCGCGGCCCATACTGATCCAGACGTCGGTATAGATCACATCCGCTTCCTTCGCCGCGATATGGGGATCGTGCCCGATCTCGATCACCGCACCGGTTTTCGCGGCCTCGACCCTCGCCCTGTCCACAACATGCTGCTCAGGCTGATACCCCACCGGACACCCGAGGGTGATGGTCATCCCCATCTTCGCCGCTGCCTCGATCAAGGAATTCGCCACATTGTTGCCGTCGCCGATATAGGCGACCTTGATCCCCTTCAACCGGCCCTTCTTCTCGCGAATGGTCAGGAGGTCTGAGAGGGCCTGACACGGGTGGCTCAGGTCGGTCAGCCCATTGATCACCGGCATCGTGGCTTCCCTCGCCCACTCCTCCACGATCGAGTGGTCATAGGTGCGGATGACGATTGCGTCGAGATAGCGCGACAACACGCGCGCCGTATCGGCGACACTTTCTCCGCGCGAAAGCTGGATGTCGGCCATGGGCAGGACCATCGCATGGCCGCCCAACTGGTTCATGCCCGCCTCGAACGACACCCGTGTCCTCGTTGACGGTTTCTGGAACAGAAGCCCCAACGTCTTCCCAGGAAGCAACGGATGAGGAACCCCGCGCCGCTGTTTGTCTTTCAACAGAGCCGCCGACGCGAGTAAACTCTCCACCTCCGCCTTGCTGATGGCCGCAACATCCAGATAATCTTTTTTGCCAGCCCGCACTCCTGTCGCTCGTGTGGTCATCCCTTTTATATCCATTCAGCGCGAGTACACCTTATGCCGCCTGTTCGCTGAAAATCTGACCAAGCGTATCGAGCAATCGATCGATTTCCGGCTGAGTGATAATGAGGGGCGGCACAAATCGCAGCACATGCTCGCCGGTCCCATTGATCAAAATGCCTCGATCCAAACACTCGCTCACGACGGTTTTCCCGTCCATATCGAGTTCCATCCCTTGCAAAAGCCCAAAGCCACGCACTTCTCGCACCACCCGATGTCGCGCTTTGCAGTCGGATAACCCCTTTGAAAAATACTCTCCCATTCGGCGCGCATGATCGAGCACGCCGCCTTCCAGCAGGGCGCGACAGACGGCCAAGCCGGCCGCACAGGCGAGGGGATTGCCGCCGAATGTCGAGGCATGACTGCCGGGCAAGAAAGCCATCGCGACACTATTCGTCGCGAGGCAGGCTCCGATGGGCACGCCGCCCCCCAATCCTTTCGCCAAGGTCATAATGTCCGGCTGCACCCCTAACTGCTCATAGGCAAACAGCGTCCCGGTCCGTCCCATTCCAGTCTGCACTTCGTCGAAAATCAATAGCACGTCTTTTTGGAGACAGAGCTCTCTCACCTGTCTCAAATACTCGCGGTCCGCGACGTAGATCCCTCCCTCACCCTGAATCGGCTCGAGCAGAATCGCCGCGGTCTTGTCGGTCACGGCCAGTTCCAGCTCTTCAAAATTATTGAAGGCGACGTGGCTGAACCCCTGTAACAGCGGTTCGTAGCCCTTTTGCACCTTTTCCTGGCCCGTCGCCGTCAACGTCGCAAATGTTCGGCCGTGAAACGAGTTCTTCATCGTGATAATTTCGAACCGCCCGGTTCCATACTTGGCATGGGAATAACGGCGGGCCAGCTTGATCGCGGCTTCATTGGCCTCTGCCCCACTGTTGCAAAAGAACACCTTGTCGGCAAACGAGTGATCCACCAGCATCTGCGCCAGCTGTACTTGCGGTTCTGTGTAATAGAGGTTCGAGGTATGGATCAGCTGGGCGGCTTGGCGCTGGATTGCCTGGACCAAATCCGGGTGGCCATGCCCAAGGACATTCACTGCGATCCCACCGACAAAATCGAGATACTCTCGCCCCTCGAGGTCGTACACCATCGCCCCACGTCCTCGCACGATCGAGAGCGGTTGACGCGTATAGGTTTGCATCAAATAACGTGCGGCGTCCTGCTTCAGTTCTTCTGTCGGCATGACAGACGTATCCCTTTGTAAAGTAAGGGAAGGTAGCATAGGCTTGCCGGTGGAATCAACTTGAAGGAGCGGCGGAAGGGTGTGAGACACAGTCACGTCGCTTCTTTACCCAGACGGCACTTCCATTGTGATAGTCTCTGGCAGATGAAGTCCTGCTCGCAGTGCCAACAGCAGAACCAAGAAGACGCCAAATTCTGCTATCAATGCGGAACCGCACTGGCCATCGAGCCTGAACCGCCGATCGCGACTCCCGTGGCCCCCGCCGCTCCCATCATTCACCCCGATGAACATCTCTGGCGCCAATTCATCGGTCCACACGCCGATCGCTATCTGAAACATTTTAGAAAGTTTGGATTGGGGGAAGAACCGAAGTTCGCCCTGACGTGGAATTGGCCGGCCTTTCTCTTTATTTCCTTCGTCTGGTTTCTCTACCGAAAAATGTATACGTACGCGCTGGTCTATGCTGTCGGTCCGATGATTTCGACTTACTTGACCGGCGATGTCACCGTGGGGCTCGTCTGGAGCGTCATGGCCGGAGCCACGGCAAATTATGTGTATTACTGGCACTGCCGCGAGAAGATTGGCGAGATCAAGAAGGGTTCCTGGACCGATCCGGTGAAGCAGGACGAGGCCTTGAAAGAAACTGGAGGCGTTCAGCCCTATGTCATCTATGTCGGCATCGCCTTCTACGTGCTGTTCATTATGACCATGATCAAAATGGCTCAGGACGGGCCACTGGACGGCGAGCGGGCACCTGAGAAACCGGCTAAGCCAACTGCCGCGAGCAGCGTGTAAAAATGGGGGAGTGTGCGTCTGTCTGGCGTGCGCTAGTCGACAGGCTTGAGGGGTCGAGCCATCAATCATCATCTCACGTTTCATTTTTCTGCTTCGAAGTACCAAGTCAAGCAACGCCTCGGTGATCCACCCAAAAGCCTTCTTTCCATGCTAACCCAGCAGGATTGAACGCGAGTGCCAGGGAGGAATGGGTCCATTTCTAGGGCAAACTCGCTCCCAAGTTGGAGTGCTTTCCTGGGGGGAAAGGGGTATTCTTCTGCAGCTATTTGTCTTTTATTGATTCTTTTCCGACATGACTAAGCTCACCCTCAGCCAGCTCTCCAGCCTTCTGTTCCGCGCGTGTGACGACCTGCGCGGGAACATGGATGCATCAGAATATAAGGAATACATTTTCGGCATGCTCTTCCTGAAACGGTTGAGCGATCTCTTCGATCAGGAACGAGAGCACATCTCTAAGGACTTGAAGGCGAGGGGGATGTCCGACGCGAAGATCGCTGCCCAACTCGCCAATCCCGACAAATACACTTTCTGGGTTCCCGAAATTGCCCGCTGGTCGAAGATTCGCCATCTCAAGACCAATGTCGGCTCCGGTCTCAATAAAGCGCTTGAAGCCCTCGAAGACGCCAACGTCGATGCTCTGCAAGACGTGCTGAAGCACATCAATTTCAACCGCAAGATCGGCCAGCGCACGCTGGACGACGACACACTCGCCAATTTCGTGCAGAACTTCGAGAAGATTCCCCTGCGCGACGAGAATTTTGAGTTCCCCGATCTGCTCGGCGCGGCCTATGAATACCTCATCAAGTTTTTCGCCGACTCAGCAGGCAAAAAGGCCGGCGAGTTTTACACCCCGGCCGATGTCGTGCGAACCCTCGTTGAGATCGTCGATCCTCAGCCTGGAATGAGCACCTACGATCCGACGTGCGGGTCAGGCGGCATGCTCATCCAGACCCGCGATTACATCCGCGAGTGCGGAGGGAATCCCAAGGATGTGTCGTTCTTCGGCCAGGAGAGTATTGGCACCACCTGGTCCATCTGCAAAATGAATATGCTGCTGCACGGCATTCCTGACGCCGACATCCGCCAGGAAGATACCATCCGCCATCCGCAACACAAGGCCGAGAGCAACGAACTCAAGCGCTACGACCGTGTTCTTGCCAATCCGCCCTTCAGCCAGAACTACATCAAGAAGGACATCGAGTATCCGGGTCGCTTCGCCGTCTGGATGCCGGAGAAGGGCAAAAAGGCCGACCTCATGTTCGTCCAGCACATGTTGGCTGTGCTCAAGGCAGACGGGAAGATGGCCACCATCATGCCCCACGGCGTGCTGTTCCGGGGCGGAGAGGAGCGAGAAGCGCGGAAACATTTCATCGAACGTGGCTGGTTGGAAACCGTGATCGGCCTGCCGGCCGGGCTCTTCTATGGCACAGGCATTCCGGCCTGCGTCCTGGTGATGAACAAGAAGGGTGCGGCAGACCGCAAGCATGTCTTCTTTATCAATGCCGACCGAGAATACCGTGAAGGGAAGGCGCAGAACTTTCTGCGTTCTGAAGACATCTCCAAGATCGTCCACGTCTATCGTGAACGGAAGACGGTCGAAGGCTACGCGCGCCTTGTACCGATCAAGGAAATTGAAGCCGAGGAGTACAACTGCAACATCAGGCGCTACGTGGATAACGCTCCGCCGCCAGAGCCGCACGATGTGCGCGCGCATTTGCAAGGCGGCGTTCCCATTGTTGAAATCGACGCACTCGAACATTACTGGACCAATTATCCAGGCTTGCGAGAGCGGGTGTTCGTTCCACGACAAACAGATACGACCTACGCCGACTTCTCCTCAGACGTTACCGAGCGTCGTGTTCTGGCCGATCTGGTCAAAACCGATCCAGGTGTCGGCAAGGCCCATGGCCGATTTATTGATCGGCTGGAGTCCTGGTGGAAAGAGAATCTCTCCTTCATTGAAGCCCTTGCCCCGAAGAATGGCCATAAGGGCAACGTCTATGAATTGCGCCGCACGTTGCTGGCCAGCGCAGCCAAGGCATTTGCGAAACAAGGTCTGCTGACCGAGCATCAGATTCGTGGTGCACTCGCCAGCTACTTCGAGCTTTTCAAGCCGGAGTTCAAATCGATCGCCTTCAGTGGGTGGGGGCCGGAACTGATTCCGGACGACGAGATCCTCCAGAGCCAGTTTCCTGAAATTCTGGCTGACATGGAGCAGAAACGGATTCGATTGACCGAACTCTCCGCCCTCTTTGCCGCAGCCGATGAAGAAGAGTACGAAGACAGCGACGAGACGGGTGTCTTGCCGGATACTGAAGTGAAGGCACTCAAGACAGAACTGAAGGAGGCCAACGCCCAGGCGAAACTGGCGAAACGAGAGAAGCGCGACCCCTCAAAGTTTAAAGTACGTGCACAGGCTGCCGAGCAACGGCTAGCCAAGCATAGGGCGCTGGAGGACGAGGCCAGGCAGTTGAAGAGCGACATGCGTGCCACGGAAAAGAAAAAAGAAGAACTTGTGGCCGCCGCCCGCGAAAAGATCAACCGCGACGAAGCCCGCCGCGTGATTCTCGATCTCCTGCGTCGGATTCTCATACAGACCCATGAGAGCTATCTTCGCGCTGACCAACGAGCTTGCCTCGGTGCACTAGAGAATCTGCATGCGAAGTATGCCGTCACCGCCAAGGCCATCGAGGCCAAACGGGACGCCGAGGCAGCGAAGCTGAAGAATTTTCTGGCGGAGCTGGGGTATGAGTGAGTTTTCTGAAACTACACTCTCATTTCTTGTGTTTGCCTCGCGGCCAATCACCTACGGAATCGTTCAGCCTGGACCAGATATATCTCCCGATGGTGTCCCACTAATTAGAGGGAAAGATTACAGCTCCGGTAAAGTCGACACTTCCTCTCTGTATCACGTATTACCCGAGATCGACCGCCCGTACGCTCGGTCAAAGGTAGAGGCCGGAGATCTGCTGCTGTCGATTGTCGGATATGTTGGACAAGTCGCCCAGGTTCCGGCTGAATTATCCGGAGCAAACATTACCCAGACCACGGCGCGCATATCTGTTGACCCAGCTAAAGCTGATAGCAAGTTTCTCTTCCACTACCTCAGTGCACCACATTTTCGATCTGAAACCACTCGATACGAGAAAGGTTCAGCGCAGCCAGGCCTGAATCTCTCCGATGTTGCAAGACTCAGAGTGAAATGTCCGGCACTGCTGCAGCAGTGCCGGGTCGCTGAAATCCTTTCAACGCTGGACGAGGCAATTGAACAGACGGAGGCGCTGATTGCGAAGTATCAGCAGATCAAGACGGGGCTGATGCACGACCTCTTCACCCGCGGCTTGTCCGCCGAAGCCTCGGAGAAGGGGGGCGTCACATGGAAACTCCGTCCCACTTACAAACAAGCCCCCCACCTCTACAAAGAATCCCTCCTTGGCTGGATTCCGAGAGAGTGGGAAGAGAGGCCCTTTCGCGGGGCTTTGGTTGGAAGTCTTCAGAATGGTTATTTCAAGAAACCAGAATTGGTTGGAAGCGGGTACAAGCTTGTAAATGTCTCGGAGCTTTACCAACCATTCGGTATTGACACTGACCATCCAAGGGTAGAGAGAGTTCAAGCAACGAGTGGCGATGTTCTCAAGTTTAATGTGGAAGAAGGCGATCTATTTTTTACAC
>CBDDRH010000044.1:0-10119 GCA_965233025.1 uncultured bacterium | reverse complement strand
AACTTCGCCGACGAACTTGACGTTCGGCAGTTTTCCCAGCCTCGCCTGGGCATTGACCGTATCCGCGCCGACCAGCAACACGCAACAGTCCGCGAATCGCTTCGCCACTTTCTCGATTAGAACCTGGTCAAACCAATCCGCTATCGCACCGTAGTATCCGATGATGCGGCGGCCATCCTCGTCACGGTATGTCGCGGCCGGCATGCGAGCAAAGTGCTCATATTCACCTGCATTCCTGACCAGAAGGTGGCGCCGCGCTTGCGGCGATATCGCCTCGTCCAGCCACGACGATGTCGTGATCGTAAGGTCGGCATCCGCAATCAATGCCCTCTCCAGCGAGAGCACCGCAGTATCCGTATTGCCGAACCCCTCGTGATGATCCATGCAATCGTAGACCACCCTAGAGTTCGGAAGGACAGTCGCGACACCATGCCAGAACGGATGCTGGACGATGGAGATGTTTCTGTGGGAGTTCGCCCAGTCCAGGACCTCGCCTATGCTTCCTCTCAGTTGCGTGATCTCATCTACACCGGGGGCCGACGAATAGATCATCGGAGCGCCCTTGGCGAACAACCTCACCTGAAAGAGACGTCCGGCGGTGTCGAGTTGCTCGACATCGAATCCGGATCGCGTATCATCCACGAGGCAGGCCGACACATAGAACACTCGGCGCCCGGCGGCGGCTAAGGCACGAGCCAAGTGCTGAGGACGTTGCTGCCGAAAATGCCAGTCGATCACGCCCCAAATGATGTAGTCGGGAAGCATCGCATCCGGCGCGACTGGCCTGACGGCCGGCGCTTGGAACTTCGCCTTCCTCACCAGACCGCGGCGCATAGCCTGGATGATATGCCTGACGCCGCCGTGATAGACCCTGCTCAGCACACGCTTGGCGGGCGGAGGGATTGGAAGTCCGTGGTATGTACGACGCAGATGCTGAACCAATCGCTGTCGTTCCTCAACATGCATACCGTGTCGCGTTATCCTGGCGGCAAACCTGAAGGGAGCCGTGACCCTCCAAGATCTGGTCTGTTGCAACTGTGAATTGAGCGCAAGCGCCTTGTCTCTTTCAGTCAGCGCAATTTCCTTCTTGCGCAGCAGGTCGTCTCGTTCGGAACGAATCACGTCCAATTCCTGATGCAAACGGAACCCATCCGTCGCAGAATTCAATATGACAGCCTGTGTCTCGGCGACTATACTGGAAAAAGCCAGTTGGGCCTTATCATCTATCGCAAGCTTAAGGTTGGGCGGCGTGGTGAATTCTTGTTTCTTGTGAGCCAGCACGAAACAGCGATAGCATGGGGGAGTGAAATCGAATGGATACAATTCCCGATTGAAGCGCTCACTGAGTTTTAATATCGCCGAATGTGTGGACGGTAATTCCCACCCACATATAACAATACCAAGCAGTGAACCGAGCCAGGGCGCGTGCCCATGACCGACGACATCCACGGACCAGCCCATTTTTGAAAGCTGCTCATTGACCTCGTGCGCACTCGGAAGCCGATAACTGAAATGTTCATTCAGCCACGAATATGATCGTCCATACGCCTTCTCAAATGCAGAAGATACAGTACGATCCACAATCATGGCCGTATCCTCATCTGATGATGGAAATCCGAGAATGACACCCTTTTCAGCGAAATCCGCCAACTTCCGGATGAATATGGTACGCCCAGATGCCGGAATATGCTCCAGAACATCGACACAAGTTACAAAATCAAACTTTCTTCCGGCCAATTCGACAGAATCGATATTCCCAGCGATCTGCCTCTCCGTCCTGTCAGCGACGGTACTCAACAAGGGATCTATATAGGTTATATCCGCACCGGGCAAGAACTGACCAAGCAGGCATTCCGGCCCGCTGCCAACGTCAAGGATCCGCGCTCCGACGACAAAACCGGTCTGGCGTAGCAAATCGGCACAAGCCTGATAGCGACTGAACTGATCGAAGATCATTTCTTGCGGCATTGATACATCGCTCGCAGTAAGTGATCGTACCCGAACCGATTGTCGCTACCGGGTGTCTCGCCTATCCAAATCGGCTCACCCAACGTGACGGATCTAACCATCATCAACGTCGTCACAAGCCTTTTATCCAACGCAAGGTTGCCATGACTATCGATGTTGCAGGAATACAGGTAGCCGACATGTCTTGCAAGCCATTGCAAATAAAACTGGACCTGTCTCAACGTCATCTCCTTAAGCAATTGCTTGCTGATCGCATAATTAGCTTGCATGTCATTAAGAAATTCAATTTTCGATTTCGGAACGATATATACATAACCTGGACGCAATTCCTCATTAGTGAGGCTCGCATCAACCAGGTGAATCTTTTTGCTTCCGATAAGATTTCCGAGGTATATCGCCGAGATAAAATCGTTTCCTCAAGATCACAGATAATGTATCTGATATCTGGTGCCTGCATGAGGCGTGCACTCGCTAACCCACCGTAACCACCACCGATCCCCAATATCACATCATGGCTGTTGGCCGCAAACAGTCCACCATGCTTTATATCGCTCATCACACCTAGATACCGCAGCAGATCATCGCTTATATGGCCATATCCGGTTTCGACCCCGACCCGTATTCCTTGGTGAAATATCATGACTACTTGGTAACCAAATACGGGCCGATCGCAAGAGCATCCATCTCGGTTGCTGCAAACATCGCTAGGGCATCTTCTGGAGAGTTAACGATTGGTTCACCTTTCCGATTAAATGAGGTATTAGTCAGGACAGGCGTTCCGGTTTTGCTTTCGAAAGCAGCAATGGCCTCATAGTAAAGCGGATTAATTTCGCGCTTAACTGTCTGAACGCGAATTGTGTTGTCGACGTGCATAGCACCGGCGATTTCGCATCTCGCTTCCGGCGGCACCTCAAAGGTAACCGTCATAAATGGGGCATGAACCGAGGTCCCGGTATAACGCTGCCGCTTTTCATACAAAACAGAAGGAGCGAAAGGTCGCCACGGCTCACGAAATTTCACTCGGATATTAACAGCATCCTTATCCGCAACAGTGGAGGGGTTTGAAAGAATCGAGCGCGCACCTAGAGCCCTTGCGCCTGCCTCCATCCTTCCTTGAAACCAACCGACAATCTTATGATCAGCCAATAAATTTGCGGACGCTTCAGCGATATTGTCGGGCGTGGCGAAATCAAATGCAGTTTTTTGCAAGGCTAAAAGTATTTGGTTATCGGAGGCCACTGGGCCAAAATAAGCATGTGATATAGGTGCGATTTTTTGGCCAGTCGCATCATTCGCGTACCACATCGCAGCACCGATAGCGCAGCCAGCGTCGCCCGCAACCGGGAAGGCATAAATGTCTTCGAGATCGAGTTGCCGGAATAACTGTCCATTCATCTTGGAGTTAAGCGCAACCCCCCCGGCAATGCACAGCTTCCTGAGACCAGTCGCTTCAACGTAATGTCGAACGAAATCCACGACTGCCCTTTCGACACAAGCTTGCAAAGATGCGGCTATGTTTTCATCTACGCCATTACGTGGATCCGGATTAAACTCTCTGGGCTTGCCGAAGCGGGCCTCGAGTGGACTGGGAATTCCCCTGCACAGAGGATCGATCAACTCGTTGAAAGCTGCATCCGGATTCATGACGAAGCGGTGACCGTCGCGCCCGACCAATTCATCGAAAAAATCCCGATAGATATCTGCTCCATAGGCCGCGAGGCCCATCACCGTTCCCTCGCCATCGAAAGGCCTGTATCCTAAGAATTTCGTCACACCGGCGTATAACAGACCAAGACTGGCCGGCAGAGGAACTTCCTCCAAGATCCGAATCTCCCCATTCACCCCTTGAGCAATAATGGCACTTTGCGTATCGCCACGCCCGTCAACAGACAGAACCAGCGCATCTTCAAAGCCACCACCATAATATGCTGTTGCCAAGTGGGTGTGATGGTGTGGCGCAAACACGGCTTTACGGATCCCGTTTTTTGAAGCGAAGTCGAGGAAGCGTGTTTTAGCACCTACAAAAATTTTACGATGCCAGGCTTGAAGTTCCGGATCAACTTTAAATGCCTGTCGGTACGGGGACATCTCCGGATCGTGTGTAAGAATTGCGTCTATGTCATGCTCACAAACGATGGCATCCAGGTCTCTAAATCTGATTCCTGCTTCCTGCAAACAGAACTCGATTGAGCGCTCCGGGAAGGTCGCATTCGCATGCTTAACGCGAATAAGACGTTCTTCTTCTACAAACGCAACAAGTTTTCCATCGACCAAAAGAGCCGCCGAAGGATCGTGAAAAAAACCAGTTATACCCAAAATATTCATCAGATTTCTAATATCTCATATAAACAAAGTCGTCGTTCGAATCAAACCGCGAGCTTACCAACACATATTTTTTTCATATCCGAGCGCTATGAGGTGCTGACCAATTCGCCGTTTACAAATGGCCTTGTGCAGGCCGTTAAAATGGTTAACGAAATCGCCAGCGATCCCTTTTCTAAAATGAGACTTCACATTTTCCTCGCCGTTAGTTCTTCCATTTGAAAAAGTCGCGAAGTTTAACTTAGCAGCGACGTCAAGAGCCTTAGCTTCATCAACTTCTACTCCAACCATCCGAAGAGACACTTTCAAACATCCAACTGGGTCATGCACAAATTCCTCATATCGAATAGTTGCCACGTCCGGCTCTGCAAGCCACCTCAACGCGGAATCACAAAAATACTCCATCCCCTCGTGGTTAATGTAATCGCACTCCGAATCGAAACTCCCCCCCCCTGTCACTAGCACCCCTCCCCCAAGCATGAAAGCAATCGATTCGGAGTCTGAAAGCTCAGAAAACAGCCGGTGTAATGGGTGGTGCGTCAGAACATTCTTGATATACAGCGCAGCCGAGACCGCCGCGTCGCGTGGGTCGCGATATAGATACATCGCTAACACATCCGGCTGCGAAATTAAGCTCTTAACATCATCGGTAAGCGGATAGTGCGCACAAAGGACCTGGGAATCTGATAGTGCCGCGTATGTCTTATCGAATTTATAAGGATCCCACTCGGGCGACTCAGGCTTTAATCCTCCGGTAAAGACTGGCTCAAGCTTCGAATAGCCGAACAACTCTGAAATAAAGTTAAATAAGAAGACTGTGCCAGAGCGAGGCATAGTCGAAATTAATATCTTTTTTATCTTTCTATCCATAGCAACCTACACTTCTACGTCTATCGTTGTTTTAAAATTCATCATCACATGAACATGTTTTCTTGATGCCACATCAAGTGCGATTGCATTTTCAATACGGTCAGAAAGCACAATTTCTTCGCTATCGCCAAAATAGCCAGCCGTAACGGTGAATGCGTAGGATCCTGGATGCAAGCAAGGCAGGCTTACGCCCAGACGAATGGTAATGTAGCCATCCTCAGGCATCGGGCCGATAGCCTCATTCTCAATCTGACTGTTGGTGCTCGCAATTTCCTGGCCCTTAGCATTTCTGAATATATAGCCAACAACCATCTCTTCACTAGGGCCAAGCGAATTATTTTTAATGCTAATGCGCAACACTACGACCTTTTCACCGAACGTCGCCGAAATACGATTCATCGACTCGTCATACAGCCCAACCCCGACAATCTGGCATCTCTGATCACCTAGACGGCGATCGATATTCGGTATGGAGGTCTCCATATTAAGACTTGTTTCCGCGTCTTGGTCAGCTCCTTTGACATTAGGAACAATCGCGACCCCTCCTGTTACGACTTCGCGTTTAAATAGATGTGCTAAATAGGCATCAACAACCTTGGAAGCGTTTCCATCGCTCCGTACACCACCTTCGGCCAACCATATCGCCCGCGTGCAGAGATTTCGAACGAAGTTAGCATCGTGCGAAACAAATAGGATAGTGATCCCTGCTTTCTGCAATTCGCTAAATCGCAACATGCATCGATGCACAAAGTATGCGTCGCCAACAGCCAGCGCCTCATCCACAATTAAAACTTCAGGGTCGACATTCGCCTGAATTGCAAAAGCTAGCCGGACAAACATGCCGCTTGAATAGGTTTTCACCGGCTGCTCAATGAATTCTCCAATATCAGCGAACGCGACGATGCTGTCGTAACGTGCATCAATCTCTTCCTTGCGGAGACCCAGCACTGCTGCATTCATATAAATGTTTTCACGACCAGTAAACTCTGGGTTGAAGCCAGAACCCAATTCCAATAGCGCAGCAATGCGGCCGTGGGTTTCGATGTTGCCGCTAGTAGGATTGAGCGTGCCGCAGATCATTTGCAGCAGCGTGGATTTACCGCTGCCGTTGCGTCCAATGATGCCGACGGTTTCACCTTTTTTGATCTCGAACGATACGTCCTTGAGCGCCCAAAATTCCCGATAGTACTGCCTGGGCCGTATCCCAACGGCGCGCTGGATTCTTGGGTAGATGGATTGCTTCAGGCGATCGTGTGGCTTCTCGTATATCTGATAGCACTTGGAAAGGTTTTGAACCCGGATGGTGATTTCAGAGGACATCGGCAAACCCCTTACGAGTCTTTTGAAACCAGGCGAAACCAACCCAAGCCATCACTAGCCCCAAGCCCATCATTGCACTCCATTCGGTGAGGCTGGGAAGCTGCCCGAATATCAACACACTTCGGCTCTGTTCGATGATGACAGCGAGCGGGTTGAAGTGCAGCCAGAACTGGAAGCGCTCGGGCAAAGCCGTGATCGGAAAAAAAACAGCAGAAATGAAGAGCATGGCGGTAGTGAACATGCCGGTGACCTGGCTGACATCTCGCAAATAAACGCCCAACGCAGCCAGAAACCACGCCATCCCCATGATGCCAAACACTAGCGGGGTTAGTACAATCGGGAACAGGATCGCAGTCAGCGGTATGCGCTGGTTGAGCAGGACTTGCGCCAGCAGGAGCACGACAAGACTGATGATGGTGTGAAACAGCGCAGAACCAAACGCGATCCAGGGCAAGATCTCCAGTGGGAAGACGACTTTTTTAACGTAGTTGACATTGGAAATGATGAGGCCGGGCGCTCGGTTGACGCATTCCGCGAACAATCCATGCACAATGAGGCCGACGAACAGGATGATGGCGAAATCGGTTTTGCTCTCATCATCCCCCAGACCCCAACGCGCCTTAAAGACGACCGAGAACACGAAGGTGTAAATGACCAGCATGAACAGAGGATTGAAGAATGACCAAGCCAAACCCATTACGGACCCACGGTAACGCCCTATAGCCTCGCGCTTGCTCATTTGCAGGATGAGCTGTCGATTACGCCAAAAGCTGGCGACCATTTCGGCAGGGCTGGCAGAGAATTGGCGCATCAGGCGAATACCACTGCCATAGCCAATTCTTGCGCTTCACTGCCCTTGGCGGAGATCTTGGGTGCCACATCAATCGGCCACTTGATATTTAGCATGGAGTCACACCATCGAATACAATACTCGTGTTCCGGGGCGGCCAGTAACGCAATAATAATGGTCGAGATCAGGATGGCCTTCTTCTCTACCAGGATAAGGTACAGATCGTACAAGGAGATTTCGTCCTCGTACTGGCGTGAATCATTATGCGGGCTTTCTGACATCTACTTTCGACTCAAGCTCATTTGATATAAGCAATAAAAAAATTATGGATTCCGGCATTCGCCGGAATGACGTTCTGTTCACACTATACTCAGATGACGTTTATTCCAGAATCGACGACAGCAAGCATTTCCGTGCAATCACTCTTCATCCTTCCACCCGGTTATACACATCCTCAAGCCGCACAATATCGTCTTCCCCCAGGTAACTCCCCGACTGCACCTCGATGATCTCCAGCGGAATAGCACCGGGATTCTCCAGCCGGTGCTTGGTACCCAGAGGAATGTAGGTCGATTCGTTCTCGGACAGAATGAACACTTCTTCACCACGGGTGACCCTGGCGGTGCCCTTCACCACGATCCAGTGCTCGGCACGGTGATGATGCAGCTGCAACGACAGCGACGCACCCGGTTTCACCGTCAGGCGCTTCACCTGGTAGCGGGCGCCGGTGTCGATGCCTTCGTAGTCACCCCAGGGACGGAATACGCGGCGATGAAATTTGTACTCATCCCGGCCAAGCGTTTTCAACTGTGAAACAATTTCCTTCACGTCCTGGGCGCATTCACGCCGCGTGACCAGTACGGCATCGGGGGTTTCGATGACCACCACGCCATCCAGGCCGATTGCGGCGACACAGCGATGCTGGGCCAGCACCAGGGTGTCGCGCACCTCGTGGGTCAACACGTCGCCCTGGGTGACATTGCCCTGCGCATCATGCGCGGAGATGTCCCACAGGGCCGACCAGGCACCCACGTCGGACCAGCCGGCGTCCAGCGGCACGACCGTCGCCTTGTCGGTCTTCTCCATGACTGCATAGTCGATGGAGTCGCTGGGCGAGGCCAGGAAGGCCGCCTTGTCGACGCGGCAAAAGTCCACATCGCGTTTGCCGGTGGACACGGCGGCCTTGCAGGCCTCGAGGATGGCCGGCGCATGTTGCTGCATTTCCGCAAGCCAGGCATCGGCGCGCAGGGTGAAGATGCCGCTGTTCCAGTAATACTCGCCGGAATCCACATAGCCCTGCGCCGTGGCGAGGTCGGGCTTCTCGACGAATTGGCTGACGCGGTAGGCCTTGCCGTCCTCGATGGCGTCACCGCGACGGATATAGCCGTAGCCGGTCTCGGCATGGCGGGGCACGATGCCATAGGTCACCAGCTGGCCGGCATCGGCGAGGGCGACGCCCTGTTCCACGGCGGACTTGAACACCGCATTGTCGGGAATGACATGATCGGCGGGCATGACCACCATGATGGCATCGTGGTCCTGCTCGAACAGTTGCAGGGCGGCGATGGTCAGGGCCGGCGCGGTGTTGCGTCCTTCCGGTTCGAGCAGGATGGCGCCGGCCTCGAGGCCGATGCTCTGGATCTGCTCGGCCACCAGGAAACGGTGCTCTTCGTTGCAGACGAAGACGGGCGGCCTGGCACCGGGCAGCTCCGCCAGGCGCAGGGCGGTCTCCTGCAACATGGTGCGCTCCCCGAACAGGGGCAGCAGGGGCTTGGGATAGTGCTCACGGGACACGGGCCAGAGACGGCTGCCAGCACCGCCGGTGAGGATCACGGGATAGATGGTCATGGGCTCCCCCAACTGCCTGAATCGGTTGCGCTGTCAATGTGTTATGGCGCAAAACGCGATTATACGGCAAGCCGGGGGAATTGGAACGGGTTTGATTGCCTCATGCTGCGAGCCTGCTCAATCCGCATCCAGTCTACTGGCCATAAGTGTCGGTGATTGGCGACAATCCAGCACCGCACTGACCCGTACCACTTTACCAATGACACGGTAATACACCGCGTAGGGGAAGCGTTTCGACAGAAGGCGTTGATACCCGAAAAACTCGGCGTGAAGACCAGCGTAGAGTTGGAGTGAATCAATATCGGAGAACAGGGCGTCGAGGAAATACTGGCCAAGGCCTGATCCCTGACGTTCATAGAAATCGAAGCCGTTGAGCAGATCCATTTCGGCTTCGTCGAGGAGTTCGATTTTCACCGGATACGATCGAGTATCCGTTGCTTGGCCGCCACCCATTCCGAGTAGGAAGCCGTTCCATCCTTGACCCGCTGTTCCCGCGCTTCCAGTAATTCGCCATGCCATTGCGGTGCCGGTACTGTGTCAGGTGCCCGGCTCAGATCGGCCCAGAGTTCTTCAAGCGCACGCAGCTTTTCCTCTGTGCTCATCTGGTCTAACGGCAGGATCATGGCCATGATGTTGCCTCCAGTAGGCTTTTTCAAAATATACCGCTTTACCCTGGCGTCAACCAGCGCTGGTTCACAGATCAGGATTCCCGGGGCAGAGAACAACTTTTTCCCTATGAATTATAGGTGGTTGCTACCCGCCCCGGGCGTATTGCCTTCTACTTCGTTAGCGGGCGGGCTGTACCACCGTCACCCGCTCCCGGTTCTGCTCGATGGTGCGGGGGCCGATGCCCTTCACCTGGGCGAGGTCCTCCAGGCTGGCGAAGGGCCCGTTCTGGTCGCGGTAGCGCACGATCTCGATGGCCTTTTGCGGACCGACCCCCACCATGGTACTGGCGAGGGTGTCCGCGTCGGCGGAATTGAGATCGACGGGATTGGCCG
>CBDDRH010000043.1:0-3329 GCA_965233025.1 uncultured bacterium | reverse complement strand
GTGAAGCACGATTTCCCGGTCAACATGCTGTGCTGGGACAACGTCGATGCCGGCACGGCGGTGGTCGACCGCCACCCCGATACGCGCTTCATCATCGACCACCTGGCGATCCTGCAGCCGCGCACGCCGCCGGCCCCGCCGAGATCATCGACAACCGCGAAGCCGCGCTAGAGCAACACCGAAGTATCAGTTGCGGCGGCTTCCAACAACGCCTCAGTTGCCACCCATTCGGCTCGCCACTTGGTCGAGCGCGATACTCCAAAAAAAGCCATTCTGAAAGGCGAGCGCCCAATGCGCGAAGGAAATCCGCTTCTTGTTCAGACCACCTGAGTAGTGGAACTGTGGAAAAATGACGAGACTTGCAATGAGTGCGATGGCGAAAGTCGGAACGTTCAACGGGCCCGATGCCGTGATGGCGTCATAAACGACCTTCGCTGAGGCGCCTAATGCCACGCCGACGAAAAGGATTACTTGATCAATATTCGACGACTCACCTTCGCCCAACTCAGCCCGGGGGCCGGAAAGTGAGAAGTAGTCGATTAATCCGCGCACCATGTCACGCCACCCAAACTTCCATTTCCCGATAGCCCGTCCTTCCCTCCGCATCACGCAACACGTTAAGAGCACTCCGTCCTTTCTCACTTGGGGCGATGAATTGCTGGAACAGCTCCGAGCTGAGATGAGCATCAATCCTGGTTTGTGGAGCGACTACACCAACTGCCCCGCTTTCCACTAGTATGCGGGAGAAATTCGCCATGTTCGAAATCGCGGCAGTCTCGCAACAGAAAAGGTAAACTATTGGCTGGTTCTTGCGAATCTCCGCCTCGTAGTCGCGAACATCTTTTGCCGATACGACCGATCCTTCCGGTATCGGTGCTGGCAGGAAGACGCGTTCGCCGTCTGAATGGGCGACCACGATGATCACATTCTTGGAAGTGGCAAGCGAACGCAGCACGGCTTCGCGGGACGCCGCGAGATCGGTAGGGAACCCGCCATCAGCGGCGCGCCGTGACCAGTTCGCCTGTACGCCGTCCCAGACCTCCCAATCTGGGGTGCCTCCCCGAAACACGGCAGCGAGTTCCGCCCGACTTGCAGGAACACCGAGATGCAAACTTGAATTCCCGGGGACTGGTGGATCGCGTTGCAAGATTTCATCAAGGTTTCGCGCAAAAGTCACGACATCATCTGTTACAGACCGCACGGCGATTGCTTTTTTGAAGATCTTTTTAGGATTAAAGCTCTGGTGCGCTCCGTCAATAACTGAAATGACGCCATCGCTGTTGATGAATTTCGCGCTTGGCTCACCCAATTTCTTAAGGAATTCGTGAGCGACCTCTACGGGATTCAGTTCGGCGTCTACCGTGACAAAAAGGCTGCCGTGCTCGCCGGATGCAATATGAACCACAGTCTGATTGCGCGAATAGTGGACGGTGAATACGGCTTGGTCCTTTCGATCCAGACGAGTGCTCCACCGGGTCCGTACGTATTGTTGAGTGGCGGCAATGGCTTGTTTCACCGGCGAGTCAAGATCCGGCGATCGAACACTCACTTTGCAACGCCGTAGTAGGCGAGCTACCTTACCGAAAGGCCACAGCGGCTTGCGTCGCATCAATTTCTCAAATGCGGAAAATGCGGCCCGAGCATGCTGCGCACGAAGGAGAACGCGCTCACGGAATAGACGAATAGCCCGCGCGTTGATAGCCCGCATGGATATAGAGGTTATGTACTTGATAAACGGTGCAACTTCTTCAGCTTCCTCCAGTGGCAGAAGCTCAGGAGGCAGCATGTGTTCCCGGCGGCAATAGATCTCGAACTTTTCCTCGAGGTACTTCAAATCAGCAACTGCATTTTTTACTTCCTCCCGCAAGCGTTCCCCGGATTGGGCTCGTTCATGCTCCAGGCGGGCCCGTTCGGCTTCAGCCGCCTTCTCGGTTTCGCCGCGGACATCGGAGACCGTTTCTTGCGTCTTCGTGGCTTGCCCTGCCTGGACTTGAACCGTTGCTTGCATGGCTTGATCTCTCCTTCGTCTTTCCAGCGCCTTAATAACGACGCTGCAAGCTGTATCCATTAGTATCGCGCGAGATTATCCGATAAATTGGCCGTGACGGTCGCGACAGCCCCTTGATCGTGCTCCCTTGCTGTTAGATTCTAAATCTATCGACGTGCACGATATATTATGATCTAAAAATACAATCCCAACTATACAATTGTGACTTTGTACCATTGATTGTGCGCGGATATCGACAATGAAAAAATATCCACACTGTGCTCGGTGTGCCGACCGAGGTAAGTTGCAAACAGTTTTTCGCCAATCATTAAATTTCTACAGTTACAAGTGTCGCCGAAATCCAGTGGCGGACATATCTGCGCTCTTTGCCATATTTAGAAGAATACCTTCTCGGAACCGAACAATAGGGAAAAGCAAAAGAATTCTTTCAGCTTGTGTCGTCATCAGAAAAAAATACATGCACATCAATTTTTCATATGGAATGAATCAATAATATCTATACGCTTGGAAAGCCATATGGCATTATTGGCGATGGCTAGTTGGTTACTTCATAGGCTGGGCCCCATTGCGTGTACGATACGATTCCTTCCTATGAACTCAGGGCACCGCCGCATCGGAGCTGCCCCTTCAATAGACTGGACGCCAGATTGAACCGCTTCTGGAACCAGTGTAGAGGACCAACTCGGGCCACGGCATATGAAGGGGAAATCTCCCACACTCGCGATACCCTCACACGATAATGGAATTCGCAATCTACGGTTTTCGGGAAACTGCCTCCCATCCCAATTTAAATCCATGTATTTAAATACCTGGTATCCCTTGGGCACATTTTATCCTTGATTTCTTAAAGTCGCGCGGCTTTTTACGCGATATGATCCGGCCAGCTCGAACCGACATAGCTACAGGCGCAAAAAGTCAACAAACCGGAAAAATGGTTCCCTGCTCCGGAACCAACCCGTCGGTGGGACAACCGGATGGTGTAAGCCTATCGGTATAAACCTTTAGCGGAGGAGGCTTCCCGATGACGATCATCGATTCCCAGGTCCACGTCTACGAGGCGAACACCCCGAAACGGCCCTGGCACAGCGTGCCGAACTGGCCCGCCCACGTTACCGGCGACGAGATGGTGGCGGCGATGGACAAGGTCGGCGTCGACGGCGCGATCTTCATCTCCGCCTTCTCCATGTACCGCTACGACGCGAGCTATGCGGTGGAGGTGCAGCGGGCGCATCCCGGCCGGTTCGCGCTCGTCAAGCCGGTCGACCCGGACGATCCGGCCGTGGCCGACGTCATCGCCGACTGGAAGCGGACGCCGGGCACC